>CAZQIK010000245.1:0-3973 GCA_964593085.1 uncultured Spirochaeta sp. | reverse complement strand
GGTGCTGGAGTTGTACCGATGAAGGTCCAGAAACTGCTGCTGGGGTTGCTCATTCGAATGCTACCTCCGGTGTTGGTCCTACTACTGTTTCTGGTGCTGCTGCCGGGGTGCACCCCTCTGCAGGAGTTCCTCAACATGAGCGCGCCGAAGGTTGAGGGTTACTCGCCCCGGGGTGAGCAGACGGGAGGTGTAGCGGACGATCCGGTGAGGGTGCGTTTCTCGCAACCCATGAATGCGTCACGGACCGAGGCTGCTTTTCTCCTTGAGCGAGCCGGGCAACCGCAATCAGGTAGATTCGCTTCCACCGGACGCGAGCTTGTATTTTTTCCAGACCTGCCCTTGCTTGAGGGATATCGCTACCTCATTCGCGTAGGAACCGAGGCCGAGGATGTGCATGGAAACTCGTTGGAGCAGGAGTTCTCAGGCTCCTTTAGCACCGCCGGTTGGGGCTTGCTTACTCACATAGTTGCACACTCGCCTAGCGACAATTCGGTTATTACTGCGCCACGCGACGAGCTGTGGGTTCGCTTTGACCGGCCGGTGGAGAGAGGCCGACTGCTGAGAGAGTTCCGCATCGCCCCGGAACTACGTGGCGAACTGCTTTTGAGCAACAACAATACCTTCCTGCAGTTTATTCCACACGAGGACTGGCGTGCCGGACGCTATTACGAGGTTGAACTTGGCAGCCAACCGGACGAGCGCGAAGGCCCGAACGCCATAGAGCACCTGCAATTTGGATTTTTCCGCGCATCTGAGCTCATGCCGACAACGGCGGAGGTCGTGTTTCAGCCCTCAGGCATACTGGCCGAAGCTACTCCGGCTTTCGCTACCGGTGTCGAAGTGCCGGATGATATCGAGGTACGGTTCGATGTCCCGGTGCCGCTGGCCGAGCAGCAGCGGATTATAGAGTTGCCTGCAGGCGCGGGCGGCACGGTGATATGGAGTGAGGACGCGACCCGTGTGAGGATATCGGACCTGCGCTTTGTGTATGCCGAGTCATACGAAATTGTAGTCAATGAGCTGCGCTATGCATTTGTCGTTGACGGAAGCCGTTTCCGGCCGCCAGAGGTCACAGCAGTGCGGTACATGCCGGACGAGGTCGGCCCGGCGGTGTTGCTTGAGCCGTATGGCGAGATCGTTCTATCAGCTGGCGGGAGCTTTGAGTTTGAGCTGCAGCACGCACCGGATACATTGCTTGATTTCGGCAAGGCGATTGAGGCCGTTTCCTTTGAGGCTAGCACTGGCGCTGGCAGTGTGACGGTGGAGTCGGTCAGCTTGTCCGAGGCAACGCAGTCCACCGACGGTACCGTGGCCACAACGACTGTACACGTGGAGGTTCGCGCCGAGCTCAGCGGTGAGCCTGGATTGCTGCGGATCACGGTACGTGAGAGCATAGCGGATCTTCGTGGCACATCGGCTGTTACAGATTTTGTGCGGCGGGTAAACTTTTAGGTGCGCCAGCTGAGTCTACTCTGCATGCGCCAGCCGCTTGCCTGTATGGCGGTCTGGTTAGCGCTTGCTGTGCTCACACTCTTAGCCGTGCCTCGCATTGCGGTTGAGGGTTTGCCGCCCTTACAGGTTCCTGTACTGCGAGTCATTACCCTTTACCCCCAAGTACCACCAGAGGCCGTGGAACTTGAGATTACAATACCCCTTGAGAACGCGCTGAGTGCAGTCGCAGGTGTGGCGCGAATTGAGTCGATATCGCAACTCGGGATCACACGAACAACGCTGCATCTTAGGTTAGGCAGCAGTGCTCATCGGGCTGCTTTTCGCGTTCGCGAACAGATAGACGCCCTCTACCCCAGCTTCCCGCATGGCGCCGCCAAACCGGTGGTACTCAGTAGCGAACTTGCCCGCCAGCCAGCCGCTGTGCTGGCGGTCTTACCGAAAGCAGAGCTGAGTTTTGCCGAGCTCTCAAACACAACTCGCGATCAGCTTCTGCCGCTACTCGGGGCAATGCCGCAGTTTGCTCAGGTACATCTACGGGCGTACCGTGATAATGAACTGCAGGTACGGCTCATTGACCGCTTGCTTGCTGCTGGCGAGTTTGTCCCGGAGCAGATTGCCGAGCGGCTGAGCTCTGGGCTGCGGCCATACGCTCTTGGCAGTATTGAGCAGGCGGGACGGCGGCATATGGTCCGGCTCACCCCTGAGGCAGGCTCACCGGCCGAGCTTGCAGCACTGCCGGTGCAGGCCGCCATCGAGCTGGATCAACTGGGAACGGTAGCGATGGGGGAAACACCACTGACTGAGTTTTTTTTGGTTGACGGGCGTCCGGCACTGGGGATAGAGCTCTTTGCCGCACCGGGTATAGGTGAGGTTCGCGCCGTTGCTGCCCTGATGCGCGAGCTGCCTGCGCTCGAGCAGCGGTTTGCCGGGCGCCTGCAGCTACATGTAGTAGATGAGGCCGGGTCGGCCCTCTCCGGGGCTATCGTCTCGGTCGTTATCGCTTTGTGCGTCGGCGTGCTGGTCGCATTTATGGTGCTGCTCCCGAGTTTCCGGCACCCGGCCTTGGCCCTTTTGCCAGGAGCTGCGCTCCCGGCAAGCTTGGTAGCGGTGCTGCCGCTGCTTGAGCTGCTGGGGGTGTCGCTTAACCTCATTACCCTTTCGGGTTTTGTGGTGGGGCTCGGGATGGTGTTTGACAATGCGATTATGGTCACCGACCGGCTGATTGCTCTACCCAGCTTTAGCCCCACGGCGGGTGCCGAGGCCATAGCCGAGCTTGGCGTAGGGGTGTTTGCGGCTACCGCCACAACGATGATCGTACTTCTACCGGTGCTCACGCTACGGGGCACCCTCGGGCTCCTGTTTGGCGAGGCCGCCCTCATTATGCTGCTCTTACCCCCTGCCTCACTGCTTGCGGCAGTTACCCTTGTGCCAGCGGTGTACACGCTGGTCTTGCAGTCCGGTGCCCGGATAGCTGGCACCCGGATTCCAGTATCGGCAGCTGGAGTTCGGCGCTTCCGTCTCCCTGCCGTCACTATTCCTGCGCCCCGGCGGATACACGGTGTAGTGATTCTGGTCGCAAGCATGTGTGGTCTGGCTTTGGCAACGGCGCAACTTCCACGAGAAACCCTACCCCAGACTCCCGGGCTGGGTTATGAACTCCAGTTACGGTTCCCGCCGGGCACCGGGATAGAGGTAACCATGGGGCGGCTGCAGCGTCTCTATCAACGGTTTCTGCGTGACCCCGAGCTTGAGCCGCTGTATGCCCGTGGCGGGGTCGGCACGAACGACATTGAAGCCCGCAGCGGGACTGTAGAGGCGCAAAACACTGCACGCATGTTCTTTCAGGCACGGCCGGAGCTTGACCTGATAGCTCTTGAGAACAGTATTCGCAACACCCTTCCGGGGGCCGTCGTTGAGGTCCGCCCGCGCGCCGACCAAGCAACCGCTGCGCTAGCTGCCGTCGGTGAGCATTCAGCATTTCTCCAGGCAGAAACCCCGGAGGAGCTTGCCATACTTGCCGCGCGTATAGGCTCAATCGGCCTAACCGGGTCTGGCCCAACCGAGTCTGACCTCACAAGCCCTTCCCCGAGTATACAGCTGAGCCTGCAGCCGGACGCGCTAAGTAACTCCGGTGGCTCGGTCGCGGCGGTAGTCGGAGCACTGCAGTTCATTGGCGAAGGACAGCATATTGCCGATATCCGTGTACACGGTCGGGAGACCCCGGTACGTTTGTTTCTGGAGCCAGCTGGCTTGCTTGCGGGACCCGGGACTGCCCAATCTGCGTTAGACAAGCTCAACTCGCTTGAGATAGTTCTGCCGGGCGGAACACGAACGCTGAATCTTCTTGGCAGCTTGAGTGCAGTCCAATCCCCGGCAGCGCTTTACCGGAACAACCGCCGTCCTGCCATGCCGGTACCGCCAGCAGTCGTCCGAGCGTTTGATAGCGCTGGCGGCGCCGCCGGTGCAACCCTTTTTGTTCCTGAGCGGGAGCAAAGCGCGGCCACCGCCACCGAGCTTGCAC
>CAZQIK010000244.1:0-3986 GCA_964593085.1 uncultured Spirochaeta sp. | reverse complement strand
ACGCATCGACTGCCGAAACATAACCGCTTTGCTCGGCCAGCACCGCCCCTACAACCGTGGCACGTCGCTTACCTAAATCTGCAAGCAATTTGTCTACCTTACCGCCCTGAAGCTCTACATTACGCAGAAATATTTCCAGCGCGCTGCCGTCGGTACGGACTCGGCGAGCCTCGGCCTCGGCCTCCTCGTAATGTGCGATCTTTCCAGAAAGGGTAAGCATGCGAGCACATAGGCCCTCTGTGAGCTCTATAAGGTCGTGGCTCCGCTCATCCGGCGCCTCAGCGTTGGGAAACTCGGCCCCCAACAGCAGACAACTCTCCTCAACCTCAAGAAAGTTACCCACCATAAACCCAAGAGGTTGGTCCATACGCGTAATACTTGCGTGCAAAGGTCTGTCCAGCGACTTTGCCGTTGCAACCAAAGACTGTGCAAGACCGCGAGCGTCCGCGATGGTTTTCATGAATGCGCCTACGCCACACTTAACATCCAGCACCAGGGCCTCAGCACCCTCGGCAAATTTCTTGGATAAGATACTGGAGGTGATAAGGGGAATAGACTCCACCGTTCCGGTTACATCTCGGAGTGCATACAGAAGGCGGTCGGCGGGTACGACGTCCTCAGACTGCCCGGTCATAGCATACCCACAGGCGGCAACAATCTCGCGAAAGCGTTCAGGACTCGGTTGTGTGTTGTACCCAACTACAGACTCAAGCTTGTCGAGTGTGCCTCCGGTGTGCCCAAGTCCACGACCGCTCATCATAGGGACGGCTAAGCCGCATGCCGCCGCCATAGGAGCAAGCAGCAACGAGACTTTGTCGCCAACTCCGCCGGTGGAGTGTTTGTCCACGAGTGGTCGATCAAACCCGCTTAGGTCAAGGCAACGGCCGGTGGCAATCATTTCACTGGTAAGTGCCGCGGTCTCTGCAGGCGTCATACCTTGGAAATACACCGCCATGAGCCATGCGGCAGCCTGATACTCGGGAATCCCGCCATCTACAATTCCGCTCAGAAGCGATTGTAGTTCCTCACGGGAAAACTCCCCGCCATCACGTTTCTTACGTATTAACTCAACTGCGTTTGCTTTAGTACTCACGGTTGAGAGGGTAACACGGAAGTCCGGCTATTGACCACCATTACGGCTACCAGGCTACACTTTGCGTATGAATGCCAACACTTCTCTTAAGATGAGCCCGCTGGCGGCTGACGGCGGCACAACAACTGCATACCAGCTTTTTTTGGACCTAGACGGTGTGCTGGTGGACTTTGATGCAGGCATAGTTGATATCTTAGGCAGACCGCCGGACGGTGGCCCACACGGCAAGCCCATTCCACCTGGTCTCATGTGGAGCACCGCGGCGCGAGCGGACTCATTTTACGAGCACCTATGTTGGATGCCGGATGGCCGGGTACTCTGGGAGTTTGCCCGCGCGTTGAACCCTGTGATTCTCAGCGGCTTACCACGAGGCAACTGGGCGGCTCCTCAAAAACGGGCGTGGTGCGAGCGGGAGCTCGGCCAAGATGTTCAGGTTGAGTTATGCATGAGCCGAGACAAACCTGAGCGTGCTCAGGCGCTCACTCCCGAGGGGCTCCGGCCGGTGTTGGTTGACGATCGGGCGAGTTTGGCCGAGCCTTTCGAGCAGGCTGGCGGAGTTTTTGTGCTTCACCGCTCGGCGGCTGAAAGCATAGAGCGACTTAAACAACTTTTCCCCCGGCCGCCTCAGTTATGAGCCCCACCTGACTAAGTCATCTGCATATAATAACTAAGTCGTCTGCATAAAGGCTGCTTGCTCAAAGCTGCTCCCTCAAGGCTTCTCGGTGCCTCCGCGCAAACCAAGGGCAACAGCCACCGAGCGCAGCGGCACCTCAACAACCTCGGAAGTAATGTGAAGCAGCAAACTGCGCAGTTCGCTAAGTGATGCTGCCGCCAAGCCTATTTCAATTGCTTCCTCCACACGTAAACTGTCTGAGCGCGAAAGGTAAGCCCGCGCGCCAGCGCTCAATAAGGGCGGCCGAACGCCCCCACAGCGACTACACACGAAACCACCCGAAGCCGAGGAATACGAGGCCTCTACGGTGTCTGGAATGGGGGTTTCACATAGCGAACACCGCCCGGGTTCCGGCTGCGCGCCCAAGATATCGAGGAATCTCCACAGAAACAGCGCCTCGAGTCGAGGAACCTTGCGAGGATCAATTTCGGCAAGAATGTCCAAACAGCTTTCCAGAAGCGGAAACAGCTCGGCGGCTCCAGACCCCCCGGCGTGACCGGCTATCACCGACTCAATCCACAGCGCAGCGGTGCAGTACCGGTCCAGGTCCTCCCGAATTCCGGTGCGAAAACTGCGGACATCGAAATCTGTGATCTTATGGCTATTCTTTACCGGATCACTGTAGAGGTAGCAGAGACCCGAATGAAAGGGTCCGACCACTCCGCGCAGCTTCCCTCGAGGCGAACGTGCCCCGTGCGCCAAAGCCTGAACCACACCGTGCTCGGCAGTTAGCAACCGAACACCCAAATGAATTTCACCAACCGGATAGGTTCTGAGAATAAGTGCTGGCAGAGTACTGGTACGAGTCATTGCTTCCCACAGTAACATAAGGTCGGGTAGATCGACGAGCACCACGCACTTGACCTCAGTCAGTGGAAGCCCTATTTTCAAGTGTATTGAAGTTCCTTACATTACAGCAAAAAATAACAGGTGACAGATGAGTACTCCCAACGAAATCGTTCCGGCAAACATGGTATTGCCAAATAAACTGTATGTAGTTCCGCTCAGCGGCAAACCAATTTTTCCCGGTATATTTAGTCCAATGATGATCACTAGCGCCCCTGAGATGGAAATCATTGAGAGCGCTATCTCTCAGGACGGAATGATCGGACTCGT
Source organism: uncultured Spirochaeta sp. (assembly GCA_964593085.1). Lineage (GTDB taxonomy): Bacteria > Spirochaetota > Spirochaetia > DSM-27196 > SLAA01 > SLAA01. The sequence continues at coordinate 1,104 of CAZQIK010000244.1, read as the reverse complement.
GCTCATTAAGGACCAAGACATCGAGGACCCCAGCGGTGAAGACCTGCACCGGGTCGGAACGGTAGCAAAAATTGTAAAACGGATACATCTCCCGGATGGGGGAATGAATGTTTTCATTTCTACGCTCAAACGCTTTCGTGTGAAGAAAGTCCTAAACGAACCATCGCCTATCACGGTTGCTGTCGAGTACCTCGACGACACTGACGACAGCGGTGACGAGGTCAAAGCCCTTACTCGCTCGCTGATTAGCGAAATGAAACAGGTCTCGGAAAATAATCCTTTCTTCTCAGAAGAAATGCGCCTAAATATGGTCAACATCGACCACCCTGGGAAAATTGCCGACTTCATCACCTCAATTCTAAATATTGACCGGGATGAGCAACAGGACGTGCTGGAAACAACTAAAGTCCGTAAGCGCATGGAAAAGGTGCTGCTGTTTATCAAAAAAGAACAGGAACTTCTCCGCATTCAGAAAAAAATCCAGAACCAAATCAACGAAAAAATTGAAAAGAGTCAACGCGAGTACTTCCTCAAGGAACAATTGAAGGTTATTAAGCAAGAACTCGGCATGCCGACCGATGCCAAGACAAGTGAGCATCAACGCTTTAAAGAAGCAATTGCAAAACTTGAACTACCGGAGGACGTTCGCGAGCCGGTGGAGCAGGAGTTAGAAAAGTTCAGCCTCATGGAGCCGAACAGTTCCGAGTTCACGGTTACACGCAACTATTTGGAAACAATTATCACACTCCCCTGGGGTGAACCTGAACGACACGATATCGATTTAGAAAAGGCGCGCCTGATCCTGGATGCGGATCACTACGGCCTTGAAGACGTTAAAGAGCGAATCCTTGAGTTCCTCACGGTGCGCAAGCTCAAACAAGATTTTAAGGGCTCTATAGTGTGTCTTGTTGGTCCTCCGGGTGTCGGCAAGACCTCGGTCGGCAAGTCTATTGCCAAGTCGCTGGGCAAAGAGTTCTTTCGTTTCTCGGTTGGCGGTATGCGTGATGAGGCCGAGATCAAGGGTCACCGGCGGACCTACGTTGGAGCAATGCCGGGCAAGATTATTCAGGGCCTGAAAATCGTTAAGAAAAAAGACCCGGTCTT
>CAZQIK010000243.1:0-3988 GCA_964593085.1 uncultured Spirochaeta sp. | reverse complement strand
AGTCACGGTGAAAGTACTCTAGAGCGAGCGACAGCGTGACCGCAGGAATGACGTGATCTTGGTATATGCGAAGACGGTAACTCCCCTGCCCGCCGTCCGGACTCTCAGCTGCACCAATTGGAACACCTTCACGCTCAAGATCTGCGCGCAACTGGGCTAATGAGTCCTCGGTTATTGGATACTCCACGGTGTGGTCGGCGCCAGAAGTGTCAAACCATACCAGGCGCTCATTTGCCGCACTATCAAGTTGGAAGTCTGTATCAAGCTCTTCGAAGAGAATCTCACCAAGATATTCAGATGACTTGGCAACGAGAGCCTGACGACGAAACACCGAGTCGTAGTCCTCGTAGTAATTTGCATGACCATAACCACGAACTGCTGCCGCATACGGGATGAGTGGTGGTTGTAGCCCAAAGTTGCTGGGCATTCGGTCGATATTACCTTCGATATCTTGAATAGTACCAGCGGCGTCAAACAAGGTGTAATGACGTCGGTATAATTCTTGCCCAACTGTGCGCGTTGGGGGCTGGGTGTACTCGAGCACTGTTTCAAGGTACACGCGGCCACTCTCGTACATACTGTCTATGAGCAAAGCATCGTTATAGGGTGCGGTAGCTGGCTCAATGAAGAATATATCAATGAAAATTGACGATTCCCGGCGGTTTTGATCTGAAATCCGTGAAAAAGAGTTCACCAGATCGGCGTGGACAGCGCGAGGAAATGGCCATTGTCCAAGCTCGGTCAGCGTTTGGAAGTCGACTCCAATGATGACGATATCTTGCGATAATTGGGGGTTCCGCTCGACCTCGACAACTCCTTCCTGAATAGCCTCAGGTTGGTAAGGATTCTTGAGACGGAAATGCAGGTCGAGCATCGTGAGTTCCAAGCGCTCAGGAATGGCAGTAAAAGTGTTGAGTAATAATAGCAGGACAGCTACCGCAATACCGATGAGTATACCTGTCTTTTTCCCAAGCATGGTGGAAAACTTCATCTTTTTCATGTCGGAACCCCGGACAAGAAGGATTGCCGATACGGTCGAGCAGCTCTTATCGCTTTAAGAGCGCCCGGTAGTTCCGCCCGGCCGACAACCCGCCTAACCAGGTGTGTGGTTAGGCGGCTCGCATTCTATATCGCTACCGCGATTCGAAGTAGATTATACGGTTTCGCGCGAGATTTGTCCAAGCGGCTCCGGCGTAATCCTGTGTTAATTGTTCATAATACTCTCTGGCCGTTTCGAGATCGTTGCGCTCCTCGGCAAGTCGTCCGAGCGCAAATAATGCACGAGGTGTTTCGGGTGCCTCTTGACCGTGGTCTTCGACAAGTTTTTGGTAAGAATCATGGGCTGCATCTTGGTTCGCTGTCTCCTCGAAGGCAAGCCCTGCAAGCAGGAGAGCCCGCGAGGCAAGGTGCGAACGAGGACTACTTTGAGCCAGGCTAAGCCAGTCGTTAGCGGCTGAATCATAATCACCTCGGTCCCAAGCAAGCTCCGCCGATATAAACGTAGCGCGATCGGCAGCATAAGTGCCGGAATAATTGCTTCGAATCTCGGTTAGGACGTTCTGCAGTTCCTCCATGAGAGCCTCTTGAGCTGTATCATCCGCTGATTGAAGTTCGGTGTAGAGTTCCAGGCCCTCGTCGAGTTTTTGAAGGGCCGACTCCGACCGGCGCGCGTTGTACTCAAAAAATCCAAAGAGTCCTGCGCTACTGAGTATGAGAACTGCCAAGAGTATGGCCAATGTGCGTCTGTTTCTTTGAAGAAATGCTACAAGCGTATCAGTAAAGTTTAATTTTTCGTCTGTACCAGTTGTCATGCGGTCGTGCTCCTTGTCGTAAAATATAGAGAGATTCGTGGGCTAAACTATGGCCCAAAAGCCGCACTTAGCGGCGAATATCAAGTTCCTTCATGAGCCGTGATAGATAAGTGCGCTGTATACCCAGCGCTTTAGCTGTGTCGGTCTGATGCCACGCGTACTGCTCCAGTGCATTACGAAGGTAGTTGCGCTTGAATAAGTTGATAGAGTCCTTGAGGGTTTTGCCATGATAGTTCTCCTCCGCGCTCATCTCACGGTCGCTCAACATGAGATGTTGCGGTTCAATGTAGTCATCACGGCAGATTACAACTGCGCGTTCAATAACGTTTTCCAGCTCGCGAACATTACCAGGCCAAGAATAAGCCAGCAAGCTCTCCATGGCCTCGTCAGTGAAGCCGCGCAGCTGTTTTTTGGTCTCACCGTTCAGTTGTTGTAGAAAAAACTCGGCTAGAGCTGGAATATCTTCCGGACGGCGTCTCAGCGGAGGAACCACAATAGGAAGAACATTTAGTCGATAATATAGATCGCTGCGAAAACTGCCGTTTTGCACCGCTTTTTCAATGTCACGGTTTGTGGCTGCAATGATACGGACATCGACCGTGATCTGCTCACTTGAGCCGACGCGTTCGAAACTACGTTGCTGCAGTACCCGGAGCATTTTTGCTTGGAGTTTTAAAGGAAACTCACCAATCTCATCAAGAAATATTGTGCCTCCATGCGCCAGTTCAAACCTCCCTTGTCGGTCGGCATGAGCGTCGGTGAATGCCCCTTTCACATGACCAAAAAGCTCGCTTTCAAGGAGAGACTCCGGCAAAGCGGCACAATTGACACGAACGAGCGGACCAGCGGATCTGAGACTGTGTCGGTGAATTTGTTCTGCAAACAACTCCTTGCCTACACCACTCTCACCCATAATCAGCACAGATGAGTCGGTCTCCGCTACACGTTTGGCCAGCTCAAGTTTCTCCACCATTGCAGGGCTACGATATACCAGTCGATGGTACCCTTGGTCTGCATTTACTTGGTCTTGAAGTCGGGAGATTTCTTCACGAGCCCGTTGAAACGAGCGAGCATTTTGGAGAGCCAACGCTGCCTGATTTGCAAAAATCTCAAGCCACTGCAGGTCATCTTGATCAAATACCTTTCCGTCGCGCTTGTTTATCATTTCCAAAACACCAACGCACCGGTCTTTGACCCGCATAGGGACAGCGAGAATGGAGTTTGTCGTATACCCTATTTGCTTGCTGATCGTTGAAAAAAAGCGAGGGTCTTCTGCAACGTCATCAACAATGAGGGACCGGTTGTGTTGCGCGACCCATCCGGCTATGCCCTCACCTAAATGAAGCGAGAATCGAGAGAGTTCCGGTCCTTTAGCGCCGAGGGCTATCTCAAAATACAGCTTGTTGTTCTCGTCGTTCAGCAAGAGTAGCGATGAAGCTTCGGCACTTGTCAGACGGGTTGCAGACTCAACAATGCGCTGCAGTAACTCCCGCGCATTGCTGTAGTCCGAGTTGATGAGGGTGTTAATCTCAATAAAGGTTTCGAATCGACGTTGGTCGAGGTCCGATTTGAACATTGCTCATTCCGAACCTGCTTCAGGTTTCGCTTTTGTCCTTAAGAAAGTCACCAAGCGTAAAGGTTGCTTCGTCGTCATTATCGTGAATGTACTTCTGCAGCTCTTCACGTTGTTCCTTACGTTCAACTTCACGCACTGAGAGGCCAAGCCGTTGCTTCGGCGGATTAATCTCGGTGATAACAACAGAAAGTTTGTCGCCAATATTTATTTTACCGGCAGCCTGCTCGAAGGACTCAGTTCGTGGGTCTACAAGCGCATTCTTGCTGATGAGGCCCTCGACTCCCCCGGGAACGCGGAGGAACACGCCGAAGTCGGTGATGTTCGTAACCTCGCCCTCAATAATCGTCCTGTTCGAGTATGCCCGCTTAAGGCCTGCCCAGGGATCTTCATCAAGTTGTTTGAGACTAAGGCGGATGTTTCGATTTTCTACATCAAAAGCGGATACGACACACTCAATCTCTTGTCCTTCTTCCAGGAGCTCAGATGGGTGGCGAGGGCGTTCTGTCCACGATATGTCGTCGACATGGAGAAAGCCATCTATACCCTCCTCCAGTTCGATAAATGCACCGGAGTTCGTAATTTTCTTTATAACACGACTCAG
>CAZQIK010000242.1:0-4005 GCA_964593085.1 uncultured Spirochaeta sp. | reverse complement strand
GCGGCTTATTGGTGCGCCTCCGGGTTATGTAGGGTATGAGCAAGGTGGTCAGCTCACCGAGGTAGTCAGGCGTCGCCCATACTCAGTTATACTCTTTGACGAAATTGAGAAAGCTCATCCTGATGTATTTAATGTTTTACTCCAACTGCTTGACGAGGGGCGCCTCACTGACGGCCAAGGGCGGATGGTTGATTTCCGTAACACCATAATTATCCTCACCAGCAATCTTGGTAGCGATCTTATTCTGCAGGCCCAAGATTTGGATGGCATACGCCCACAGATTCAAGAATTGTTGCACCGTACCTTTAAGCCGGAGTTCCTCAATAGGCTAGATGAAGTTATAACCTTTCACCGTCTTGATCAGGAGCAGATTCTTAAAATTGTTGATCTGGAACTTGAGCGCGTGCGCCGCCGACTGGCGGAAAAGCGGCTGCAAATTGAGCTCAGCAATGACGCAAAGCGCTATCTCTCGGAGATTGGGTTTGATCCGGCCTTTGGCGCTCGGCCACTCAAGCGCGCCGTGCAGCACTATCTGCAGAATCCCCTGGCCAAGTCCTTGCTGGCTGGCGAGTTTAGTGAAGGTGCGGTTATTCGGGTTGAACGTGGTCCGGAGGGCTTACTTTTCAGCAAAGCATAGCGGCTGCCTCATCGCCACCACGTGGGGCTGCCTCGTCGGGGCTTGAGTGCGTTCCGGCTTTGCGGCATACTCCCAGGGATACAAGGAGTACAACGTGGTGAAACTTTGGGACAAAAACTATGACCTCGATGCCCTCATTGAGAGGTTTACGGTCGGCACTGACTATATTCTTGACCGTAAATTACTGCCTGCGGACTGCGTTGCGAGTGCTGCCCATGCCACAATGCTTGCCTCGGCGGGCATTATTAGCGCCAAGGATTCAGAGCTGTTGCTTGCTGAGCTTGGTGCTGTGCTCAAAGATTTTGATGCTGGTGAGTTTGTCATCCTTCCCGAGCACGAGGACTGCCATACTGCAATTGAGGAGCGTCTTATTGCGCGGCTTGGTGATGTAGGAAAAAAAATTCACACCGGCAGGTCGCGCAATGACCAAGTGCTCACCGCTCAAAGGCTGTACTCGCGCGGGCTTCTGTGTGCGGTTGCTGAAGCCGTTTGCAGCCTTGTAGAGGTGCTGCTGGAGTACGGGCGCACACATGCACTCACGCCGATGCCGGGGCGCACGCATATGCAGCCAGCAATGCCGAGTAGTGTAGGGCTCTGGGCGATGGCGTTTGCGGAGCAGTTGCTTGACACCTGTGAGCTGCTTGATACCGCGTATAGACTCAACGATCAGTCGCCGCTTGGAGCGGCAGCCAGTTATGGCGTGCCCCTCCCCTTAGATCGCGAACTGACTGCCCGCTTGCTCGGATTCTCCAAAGTGCAAACCAACGTCCTCTATGCCAACAACTCGCGGGGCGTTATGGAGTCTATTGTGCTGGACAGTTTTGAGCAGTTAGGGCTTTGTCTCGGAAAGATAGCCTCCGACTGCATTACGTTTTCGCTGCCGGAGTTTGGTTATTTCTCTTTACCCGACCGTCTTTGTTCGGGGTCCAGCATTATGCCGCAGAAGAAAAATCCGGACGGGCTCGAGCTGGTGCGGGCGAAGACCGCCGCGCTCTGCGGCCAAGCCCAAAGTGTGAAAAACGTCATTCGTGCTTTGCCGTCCGGATACAACCGCGACTTCCAGGAAACGAAGGCACCACTTATCCACGGTGGACGTACTATTCTTGACTGTTTATCTGTGACTCAACTGACTATGGAACAACTTGAAATACACAAAGACGCCTTGGTAGATGGCTTCGGACCCGACATCTACGCCACCGACAAAGCAATAGAACTTGTGCAGGGTGGAATGAGTTTTCGGGACGCGTATCGAAAGGTTGCCGCCGAAATTGATCAGATGGAAGACCGTAGCCCCGCCGAGTCGCTGTTGTCACGTCGGCATTTAGGTACGCCTAACAATCTTGATGTCGATGGTTCGGCAGTCCGCTTGTCCGCTTACCGGAGCACCTCTGCCGCTCGAGTTGCAGTATTACATTCACTTGGCCCTAATTTATTGGGCTATGAGGTTGCGATATTTCGCCCTTAGTCGTCGGACGGTGCGACGCGGCGCATTGCCGAGTACGCGATCATAGCCAGAACGGTGAGAATATATGGTAAGCCGAGCAAGATAGTGCCAGGAATCTGAAGCACACCCTGGGCTGCAACCGATACACCTTCGGCTAAGGCAAAACACAAGGCTGCAATGAATATCCCAAACGGGCGCTTATATCCAAGATAAATGGTTACCAGTGCTATCCAGCCTCGACCGGCGCTTACATTGGGCAAGTAGACGCCCAGGCGCAGCGCGAGTAAACTTCCTGCCAGTCCTGCTCCCATTCCTGAAATAAGGAGGGCCGCTCGCCGGTAGCGATCTGGGTTAAGGCCTACCGCCCGGAGTGTCTCAGGGTTCTTACCGGTGCTGCGAAGTCGCAGCCCAAACGGCGTGCGCTGTAATACCAAACCCGCAAGCAGCACCGCAGGTACTGTCAAGTAGACCCCAAAGCTGTGCCCCAAAAATATCTGGTCAAGGAGCGGAAACCCGGTTTCTATCCCCACGAAAAAGCCGGGCATGCGGGGAACCATAGGGAGACGAAGCACTCCTTTGGTGCCGTACATCGCACTAGATAGGAAAGGAATAGAGCCAGCCGCAAGCAAATTTATGGCAAGCCCAACAATGAAAATGTTTGCCCGCATCCGGATACCGACAAAATAAAACAGATACGCCAGCACAGTTCCGGCCATCAGACCCCCAAGCATGCCTGCTGTGATACTGCCCGTTAACGACGCACTAACAATTGCGGCAAAGGCACCGGCGAGCATCATCCCCTCAAGCGCGATGTTCAAGACTCCCGCAAGTTCCGCGAAAAGCCCACCCAGACCGGCAAGGAGCAAAGGAGCCATAACTTCAATTGCGTAGTAAATCATGTTTGCCTCTTTCGCGAGACAGGGCGGGCGCGCCTGCTCAGTCGACCAGCTATATCGATGTGTGGGAGTACCGTAACGGTGACAAAAAGAAAAATAACTGCACGGATAATGGTGCCAAGCTCGAATGTGAAGTCGGTGTGCAGCATAGCTATGCGCGCGCCCGACTCGAGATACGCAAAGGCAGCCGCGGCCGGAATTACTCCCAGGGGATGTCGTTTGGCAATAAGGGCCACTGCAATCCCGTTCCAACCAAGTCCGGCAGTAAAACCTACAAGTGTTGCGTAGTGCGTTCCAAAGACAAAGAGGCCGCCAGCTAAGCCGTGTAGGGCACCGGAGACGACCATAGGTACAATAATGTAGACTCCTGTGTGTATACCTCCGTACCGGGCAAACTGCCGGTTCAGGCCGCTGAGTCGCCATTCATACCCACGGACGGTGCGAAAGAGTGCGATATACGCCGCTACTAGCAAGAGCACTGCAATGAACAGGGTAGGGTTAAGCTGCGAGGGTGCAAGAAGGCGGGGCAGTCTAAAGGCCTCCGGTACTCGTTCGGTGGTCAAGAGGTTGCTGGCCTGATCCTTTAGAGGACCCACAATCAAATAGTCGACAATAGGTATGCATGCCGAGGCAATGAGAAAAGACGTTATAAGCTCATCGGTGTCCCACAGATACCGAAACACACCTGACAGCCCCGCAATGACGGCACCAGTGAGTATTCCTACCGACAACGCAATTGGCAGGCCCAGCATCATCGGCAAGGAAGCCAATGCCAGCCCGGTCATGGTTGCTGTGAGTGCGGAAACATAGACCTGGCCTTCACCCCCCAAGTTAAAAACCCCAGCGCGAAAAGCAATCGCCATCCCAAGTCCCGTAATAGCTAACGTGGAAAAAATATTCAGCATATTGCCGAGATAATATCTATTGGAAAAAGGCCCAAGGAAGAAGGCTCTCAGGGCTGCTTGCGGCGTGCTGCTTACAAAGGTCAACAGCAGTACGGTAAGCGCGAGTGCTCCACCAATTGTCGC
>CAZQIK010000241.1:0-4009 GCA_964593085.1 uncultured Spirochaeta sp. | reverse complement strand
CCTCATGCTCCTCGGGAGTGAGCGCCCCACGTCGTTTGAGAATTGAATCACTAATTGCCACTTTGCCGATATCGTGAAGCATTGCCGCTGTTTTCAGGTAGTCCCTCAGCCGTGCGATTTTCCCTTCGGCCACATGCTTCCGTTTTGCCCACTTGTCGAACAGCTCTACCGAGTACGCACCAACTCGCTTGGCATGTTGCGCGGTCTCAAAGGGATCGTGCAAAGATGTAACTTCAACCATTCTCAAAACCATCTCTTTGGAGAGGCGGGCTTTCTCAATAGCGCTTGCTGCATACTGGGCAAACTGATTGAGATACAGCTCGTCATCTCGTGAGAACGGCACTACGTTCCCAGATTCTTCCATAGCGTTTATTAATTGCAGCACGCCAACTACCGCCCCGCGCGGAATCTTCAGCGGGACAATGAGCATTGACTTGGTGCGATAGTTACTTTTTCGGTCAAAATCCGGATTAAATGAGTAGTCAACGGCACTCGGCACGTCGTACACGTCGTCAATCATCACACTTTCACCAGTCTTCGCCACATAGCCAGCGAGCGATGCTCTGTCGAGCGTTAAAGACCGGCTCGAGTAGACGTAGCGGGCCTCTGCTTGATCACCGGAAAATATGGAATCATTCTGAATGAACGAGAAAAACAGCCTGTTGTTTGATTTAAGGTAGAGCGTTCCGGCATCCGCACGAAGAAACCTGCGCGCCTTGGTGAGTACCGCTTCAAGCAGCGAATCGAGCTCCTCTATGGCGTAAATCTCCTCGACAAGCGAAAGGAGATACTGTGCGTCTCGAAACGGCAAGCGGCCTCCTTATTCAAGTAAAGTAATAGTAGGATAACCTATATTCGAGCGGATACCAAATAGTAGGAAAACTAATCTCCAAGCGCAAGTTCAAAAACGGCGATTCGTGCCGAAACTGTACGAAAAATCGATGAACGCACGTGCGAGTCATAGTGCAATCCCAAAAGTTCGGCTCGCGAGGCGGCTCTGATGGGACCTATCTCCATGCGATATCGCTTAAGGGTCCTGCGTCTTGCTAGGAGAGAAGGCCGGAATCGGATGGAAGCGCAGGATGCCGAACACGGCTGCACACAATCCGAGAACAATCAAGCCGGGGGCCAAGCCCGGGTGATACAGCGCTGCCGGTACCGTGCGCGGAATGAAGTAGGCAATTGCGCCGACCGCAACAAGCCGAGCCAGCTGTGATACAAGAGACCTTGGTTGTCTGAGAAAAAGCTCAGCAAAACCGACGAGGTAAACGATACCGAGACCGATTGGTGTAATGATCATGAAGAGTGGCGCGGAATCGGGCTCCGGGAGATCGTTGTCCCCAAATATGATTGCGTGCGCAAGAGCGTCTACCGAGACCGCGGAGTTTGCGTTGACTACCACGGCAAGCTGACGCTCGGGAATGAACGCCAGAAAGCTACTGAATCCGCCCGTGCCGCCGTTATGCCACACAAGGGAATACCCTTCGGGAGTAGTGTCGATTATCCACCCGGCGCCTGCGGAGCGCTCTTCACCGGCCGGTGCACGCGGCTCAACGGCGGCCTGAAACTCTCCTGGCTTTGTCATGAGCGCCAGAGCGATCTCAAGCAGCACCCGCGGTGATGTCACCAGCGCCCCGGCGGCGGCGTATCCGTCGAAGGTCCAAGGAGGCGCTCTTCTTCCGTTAGCGGTGAAACCTTGGGGCATTTCGGCACGTCCGAAAGAGCGGTCGGATACCTGTACTGCGCCAAGCCTAAGTGGTTCCAAGACGGCCTGTGTGACGAGGTCGTCTATACCCGGTTCGTTGCTCGGAACAGAGCGGCTGTCGGTCGATGCACCGAGATCGGTGTCGTCACTTCGATCTTGTCTAGACTGAGTCACACGCAGCCTCACCAGCTCGCCGACAAGTGCAAAGCCAAGATTCGAGTAAGCAAATTCTCCTCGCCCGCTCAACTCCACCGCCGCAGCATCCCGTAGCACGTCCGCGCTTGTGAGTCCGGCATAGGGATTATCGATGCGAACGACGGTGCGAGCCAGCCGCAGCGGGGACAGACGCAGGCGAGGGATCCCGGAAGTGTGGGTCACCAACTCGGCAACGGTCACCGCTGCAAGCTCGGTCCCGTCGATGTCCGGTACATGCATGCTGTTGTCTAGACGCTCCGGCCACAACTCGTCTACAGTTGTGTTCCACTGAAGCAGACCCTCCTCAACAAGCACCGCAATACTGAGGCCAACCAGACTCTTGGACAGCGACCCAATTTCAAAGTCTGTTTCGGCCCCGAGCTCTACACCCTGCCGTCCACTGGCTCCAGCGCTTAGCCACGTCCGATCCCCGCCGTCCTGCACACCAACGACGACACCACCGCGAGGCGCATGGGTGCTCACATACTCCATTATCAACGCCTCGATTCGGGAAGCTTCAGGTGCAGCCGGCACCTGTGAGACCGGTTGTCGCGGCGCCTGCTCGGCGCAGGTAAGCAATCCAGCCGCACCGAGTACGATCAGAAGCGGCAAGCAAGGTTTCATTCGCATACTCTCAACAATGCTGCTTCACTCATTAACGTGGCAAGCGCTGGTTGACAGTTACGAGGCCGACGAGATGGCCCAGCTGTCATGCTATTTCGCGAGATGGTTGCGATAGAGTACTCAGCGCGTATTGCGGAAGTCTTAGTTTAGCGGGATAATTCGATGCCGGAAAATGGAGGACGCATGCGCTCACGTTATTTTGAATTGGTAGAACTCAAGTACCGCACCTACGACGGACTGCTAATGACGCTACCGTATCCGGACCTAAAAACCGCCGGAATATTACTACCGGTTTTTGAGAGCTACTGTCTGGAGGGTCTTGAGAAAGGTGAAAGTCCCGAGCAGATCTTGGAGAGCTTCTTTGAACTCCATACTGGCTCAAAAGACTTCCCCAGTATTGTGGATAAGCTCTTTCAGTTTGTCCGTACAGCCGAGCGGCAAATCGTGCTCTTTGATGCTACAGAAGACGCTGCTTTTGCTCATGTTCATGACCTGGACGGCCCTGGGTCACTTAAGGCCGTTCTTGATCGGGTTAGCTCGGAACATCTCGAGACACGTTTGCTCACCAAGTTGGATAACTACCGCGTTCGCGTAGTGCTTACTGCACATCCAACTCAGTTCTACCCCGATGCCGTACTCTCTATTATTGATGACCTGGCTTCCGCGATAGGAGCAGATGATCTCAGCCGCATTTATGACATTCTTATGCAGATGGGGACTACACGCTTTCGTAATCCGCGTAAGCCAACTCCTTTGGACGAGGCACGCAGCCTCCTGTGGTACCTTGAGCATGTTTTTTATGACGCGACGGCAGACCTTCACCTACGTCTGCTAAGTCCGGTTTGTAGCGAACCACTTGAGCGTTTGCGTTACGTTCCTCGTCTTGAGTTCGGATTTTGGCCCGGTGGTGATCGTGACGGGAATCCTTTTGTGACCTCCGACCTAACCGCGCGTACGGGGCAGCTGCTGCGCGATACGCTCTTTGGCCTCTACCTGCGAGAGATTCGCAGTCTGCAGCGTAAACTCACCTTTAGCGGTATTGCCGAGCGAATTACCCGGGTTGCTCGCAAACTTGAGCACACGATAGAAGAGTCTATTCGCCTGCGCGGCAGCACGAGTCATGGGAGCGTTATAGACCGTATTCCGGCCCTCGGAGAGCTTCTTGAAACCGAGGCGGAACTACGACCCATTGAGAGCTACCGGCTGACCGATTCCGGCGAGATAGATACCGACCTGCCCTATACTGCACCAGAAGAGCTGGCCGGTGATCTGCGCGGAATACTTCAGGATGTACTGGAGAAGTACAACGGGCTCTACGCGGAAGACATTGAACGTCTACTTATAAAGATCACAGCGTTCGGATTTCACTTTGCTTCAATGGATCTGCGCCAGGAGAGCAGTGTGCATACCGAACTTGCCGGGCAGATTTTGGAATTTTTGGGCGTCTCTGGCCCGGTTAACACCGTCGCGGTTCAGCGTGCCTAC
>CAZQIK010000240.1:0-4011 GCA_964593085.1 uncultured Spirochaeta sp. | reverse complement strand
CCACGAACAGCTCGGCACCGATGCAACTCAAATAATGGAAGCCATTGAGTCGGTCTTTTCCCCCGACGGTGTACTGGTGCTCATGGATCTGGGAAGCGCCATCCTAAGTGCCGAAACTGCGCTGGAGTTTTTAGGTGACGACTATATCGATATGGTGCGCATATGCGCTGGCCCCCTGGTAGAGGGAGCAGTTGCCGCAGCGGTGCAAATAGGAATTGGAGCCAACTTAGATGCTGTGGCGGCCGAGGCCATGAATGCGCTCCTTCCCAAGCAACAACAACTTGGTACCACCACATCTGCAGATGCCGAAGCCGACGAGAGCCCCGACGAGCATGCATACGCAGCAGAGCCAGCCTCACTAATAGAGACACCGGCTGGCGGCGGACACACCTTCCAAATTCTCACCCAGCACGGTCTGCATGCGCGGCCCGCCGCAAAGTTCGTTGAGGCCTGCTCAAAGTATAAAGCTCAGGTAATGGTGCGAAACCTCACAAAGGAATCCGAGTTTGTGAATGCCGCAAGTCTTAACCGCATCACCCTTCTCTCGGTAATACACGGGGACACCATAGAGGTCCGCGCCAAAGGCCCGGAGTCCGACCAGGCAATCCAGGGAATTGCGGACCTCGTAGCCGAGAACTTTGGCGAAGCGGTAGCACCGCCGGAGACTCGGAAAGCAGGCACCGTTGCTAAGCGCTCTAACGCGGCGGCTCCTTCCTCAACGGCGGGAAAATCCCCAACCAACAACGAAAGCTCCCTACGCACCCCCACCGGCATCTCCGAGGGTTGGGCGGTAGGCCCACTCTACCGCGTTGAGACTACGGAGCCGGAACTGCCGGATCATGCAGCCGCCGACGCCGAGTACGAGCTCGAGCTCTTTGATGCCGCGCGCGACCGCGTCCGCAGTCGCATGAAGAAGCAAGTGCATTCCTTGGGCGCGCGGGGAGCGGCTGGTGAGGCGGAAATTCTTGAGGCTCACCAACTTATTCTTGACGACCCCGAGGTACTAGAGGCTGTGAATAAATCTGTCGGCGAGTCTGGAAACAACGCCGCCCGCGCCTATGCCGACACTATGCAGGAACTTGCACAGGCCTACGCCGAAAACGCCGAACCCTATCTCGCACAACGTGCCGTCGATATCCACGACGTCAGACGGGCAGTGTTGCGCGAACTCTTAGAAGAGGAAAGCGGCGCCAGTGCCGGGCCGGACAGCCCTGTCATTTTATGTGCCCGTGAACTGATCCCTTCGGATATCGCCCAGCTGGACCCCGAACGAATACTAGGAATCATTACCGAACAGGGCGGCCCTACCTCACATGCGGCCATCCTTGCACGGGCCTTAGCTATTCCAGCCGTGGCCGGTATTTCGGCCGACTGGGCCTGCCAGGCGACAAGTGCCGCGATCGACGGACAATCGGGCACCGTAATCCTCGACCCAGACGAAAGCATCAAACAAGAGTTCAGCACAAAACGTCAGGCATGGCTTGATCGACGCCAGGACCTCAGACAACGTAGCGGCGAGGCCGCCTACACCCGTGACGAGCGGCTCATTACCGTAGAGGCTAACATTGGCGATTTAGCCGGTGCTAATCACGTAAACCCAAACGGAGCCGAGGGGGTAGGGTTGCTGCGTACCGAGTTCATGTTTCTGTCACGCCGTAACGCCCCTACCGAGGATGAACAGACTCAGATGCTGACAAAAATGTTCAACGCAGTTGGTAACCGGCCCATAACCGTGCGCACACTGGACATTGGCGGCGACAAGGATCTGGCCTATATTCAGCTGCCGCAGGAAGATAACCCTTTTCTTGGCCTCCGCGGAATACGCCTTTGTCTGAGAGAAAAGGAACTCTTCAAGGAGCACCTACGCGCAATACTGAGGGCGTCTGTGGGACACACTATTTCTCTCATGCTGCCAATGGTTGCCCGCGTTGAGGAAATAGAAGCAGCGCGCGCGATGTTGGAGGAAGCCGCCACGGAACTTCGCAGTGAAGGGAAGGAACTTGGTGAGTTGCCGCCACTTGGCATAATGATTGAGACCCCGGCCGCCGTGCTTCAAGCCGAAGTAATGGCGAGGCATGCTGCGTTTTTCAGCATCGGCACCAACGACCTCACACAGTACATCATGGCGGCCGAACGGGGCGCCGAACACTTGGTGGATATTGCCGACCCTATGCACCCCGCGGTGCTCACAGCAGTAGCACAGAGCGTTACAGCCGCCGAGGGTGCAGGTATTGAGCTGTCGGTTTGCGGCGAGGCCGCCTCGGCACCGAAGACCGCAGCCCTGCTTCTGGGTTTAGGCGTTCGTAAACTAAGCATGAATCCCGGCTCGGTGCCTGTGCTTAAGGACCTGATACGCCACACCGACTATGCCGAGGTAAAAAAACTTGCCAAGCAAGCGCTGAGCTGTACAGATGCCAGCGAGGTACACCGGTTAGTTGAGGACTACCTCAACGCCGAGCGGTAGGACAAGCGGAAGAAGGAATTGCACAGGCATCTCAGCGCCCGTCTTGACGTGCGCCTGGCTGGGTAGCAAGCCGCAGGGCCACGCCAAACAGTCGGGCCTCGACCGCTTTGGCTTCCAGCTCCTCGGTATCACCAATTCGAGAGGCGTGAAGGAAAAGGTCCAGCCGGCCAAAGCCGCCGGTAAAGCGCAAACCAAGCTCAGAATAGAAGTCAATGTCCGCACCGCCGCTACGGAGTAAAAGTAGAGACGGCTCAATGTGACCGAAAATGCCAACCTCGCCTGTGCTCGACCTTCCGGTGGAGTCGAGTCGGATCCCGTCGGTCAGCACCCGCTCTGCACCAAGCGCAAGTGTTGTCTTCCAGTACGCGCGCGGCTTCTCATAGATCGCGTCCCAAAAGTCAAACAGGTCAAGATAGCCGCTTTTTAGGTACCCCTCGATCCTGGTCGCACCTTGCTCGAGTGGCGGCGGCATATAGCCCAGCCGGACATAGTCGCTGGTGTTAACGGCATAGCCCTCGGGCGCATCATCTCGGAAGGGGTGAAAGCTCGAGCGAGAGTACTCGAACAGAAGATCTCCCACCGGGACACGAAACGCAAGGTGCCCGCCATACTCAAACTGTACCGAGTCTAGCCGCCACTCAATACGAGTCGGCGGGTTCCAGTCATCCGGGCCCGGCCCAGATCTAAGTAAAGACCTAAAAAATATTCCGGATGCCATTCGTCCACCGTACTGCAGCACAGTCGCGGCACCACCGGTTCGCCCTTCAAAGAGATCGTAATCGCTTCCTGCAAGGTCATAGCGCCAATGTCCAAACTCGTAGTAGCCCGACGGCATGAGTATTGTTGAGTCTTCCGTTACTTGATACAGCGGGTTGACCATTGCAGCCGGTTTAGGGTACTCACGCGCTTCAATTAGGCCAGCAGGCGCCCCAAACAGAAGAAAGCAGAGAGCTGTGAGGCTGAGTAGGTTCTTCATTACCGCATAATTTGCCCTGCAACGCCACGCCCGTCAAGTACCGGCACACGGCTCCTGTTGCAGTGCGCGGCAGCGTTCAGCGGTGCTCACTGGTCTGCGTGCGGTGAGTTTTCCTGTTTCCGTAGGGCCTCGACCTTGTCTCTCCGTTCCTCGGCGAGCACCTGTATGGAGTGCTTGAACTCGGGGTAGTGCTCAATGACATGGTCAAACTGATCTTTGTTCAGTTGATACAGGTCACAGAACTCTAAGGCGCGGATGGTTGCGGTTCGTGGCATGCTCAGCAGCAACGAGATCTCGCCAAAGAACTGTCCCGCCGCAAGAGTGGCGTAGGTCACGGATTCATCTGAGGATAGCACCGCCACCGAGCCTTTGCTAATGAAGTACATATCTCGCCCTATCTCTCCGCCGCGAACGATATAGTCATGCGGTGTGAAGACCACCGGTTCTAGAGCCAGAATAATGTCCCGGATAAGACTCTCGTTGGCATTTTCAAACAGCGGCACCCGTTCAATAATCTCTTTGTTTAGATGAAGAGCAACCGACTCCTTGAGCGCCGCCGGCAGGTCATGGA
>CAZQIK010000239.1:0-4018 GCA_964593085.1 uncultured Spirochaeta sp. | reverse complement strand
ATCATCGTCGCAACACGATGCATAAAATTTGATCTTGGGTTCGGTTCCGGAAGGGCGCGCGCTCACGATGGACCCATCCTCGAGAAAATATTGAAGAACATTAGATCTTGGGAGATCGATATCATGATTCGTGCGGCCAGACGCCCAGTCGAAACTGGTTCCGTTTTGATAATCTTTTACCTTTTTTACCGTAATTTCACCAAAGACCTTTGGAGGCGCCTCACGAAGATTTTTCATCATGGTCTGCATCGTTTCTTGACCCTGTTGGCCGGAAAAGTATTCCGAGATAGTCTCTTCTTGAAAATAGCCATATTCGGAGTAGATTTCTTCAAGGCGCTGTAAGACGCTCTTACCCCGCGAAACATGGAACAGCGCCATTTCAACCGTCAGCACCGTCGCGCTCACCGCATCTTTGTCGCGCACCTCGGTGCCGATCATGTAGCCGTAGCTTTCCTCTCCACCAATCACGTAATTTGGACCGTCTTCCTGCTGCTCAAAGTCACGGATCAGACCTGCAATGTGTTTAAAGCCGGTCAGAGTGTCGTAGCACGAAGCTCCAAGGTTTTCGGCGATGCGCCGCTGAAGTTCGGTTGTGACAATAGTCTTGATAAAAGCAGGCCGCAGTGGCAAGGTTCCAAGCTCTGCACGCGAAGAAAAAACATAGTCAACCAACAGTGCACCCAGTTGATTCCCAGTGATAAGGCGGAAGTCGCCGCCCTCAGGGACTGCTATTCCAATTCGATCGCCGTCAGGGTCGGTCCCAATTACAATAGCCGCCTGTTCTCTGCGACCCTGAGCAATAGCCATTTCAAGCGCCGCGCCTTCCTCGGGGTTAGGTGATTTCACCGTCGGGAACTCCCCGTCCGGCTCACGTTGTTCAGGCACAGTTGAGACCTGCACACCAAACTCAGCAAGGGCTCGCTCAACAAGATATGCACCAGTTCCATGGAGCGGCGTAAAAACCACCTTTGCCGCAGCCCCGTACTCGCGAAGCACTTCGGGACGGACAACGTTGTTTTTAACCATTTCTACGAACTTAACGTCCATGTCTTCGTCGATATACTCAAGAAGGCCCGCCGCCTGGGCATCCGCTAATGACATAGCCTTGGGCGCACCTTGAATCTCGAGCACCTTATGAATAATGGCAGAATCATGAGGTGCAACGACCTGCGCTCCGTCGTTCCAATAGACTTTGTACCCGTTGTACTCAGGTGGATTGTGACTAGCAGTAACGACTACTCCACCGGACGCGCCTAGTTCACGTATTGCAAAAGACAGCTCAGGCGTCGGACGCAGACCGGAGAACAGATACGCCTTCATGCCGTAAGCCGCAAAAACCAAGGCAGTGTTGAGGGCAAACTCTTTGGAGTAACGCCGCGAATCATGAGCAATAACAACCGAGTTCGCGTTGTCGGCCTCTACCATGTACGCGGCCATACCGGCGCTTGCACGGCGAACAATATAGGGGTTTATGCGATTAAATCCGCCGCCGATGACACCACGTAGGCCACCGGTACCAAACTCAATTTCGGTATAGAACCGATCCGCAAGTTCTTCCCAGTTTTCATTCTGTAGAAGTTCCTGCACCTCAGATCTGAAGGGATCCTCGCTTTCTACCTCGATATAGTTGTTGGCTTTGCTCTTGATACTCTCAATGTCCACCTAATTCATCTCCTTGGCACATATGCACGATCTATTGACGATATAATGTTATGGATCTCATGCGGCTTGTCAATAATGAATAGCGCCCCGGCATCCTCTAGTTCACTAACAGGACGAAAGCCCCAGCTTACCCCCACCGGTACCGCCCCGACAGCCAACGCAGTCTTGATATCTACGGCAGAGTCCCCGACAAAAAGAGTCTTTTCCGGTTTTGCCTCAAGTATTCGAAGAACTTCGCTCACTCCGGTTGGATCGGGTTTGTGCGGAGTATCAAGTCCAACTCCACGGACCTCAATAAAACACTCGGACGGCAGGCATTGCTCTACAATTTTTACGACGAGATCATGGCTCTTGTTCGAGAGTATTCCCAGTCTATATCCATTCTTGCGCAAGGTCTGCACCAGATCAACCACACCGTCATAGGCACGCGTGAAAACGACCGGATTCGCCGTGTAAGACGCCAGTAGGCGTGCGTAGATTGTGTCGAGGTCTCCGTTCTCAGCATAATCCGCGGGAACGGCCGCCTCGGCAAGTTTACGCAACCCCCACCCGACCATTCCGCGATAAGCTTCGATAGGATGCACGGGCAGGTTGGTCTCTTGTAAGGCGGTATTCATAGCAGCGCCGATATCTGCTATAGTGTCGAGCAATGTCCCATCAAGATCAAAAACCACAGATTGAATACTCACAGCACGACACTACACCGTCGAATAGTGAAAGTCAACAAACACCGGCCAGCCGTAAACCGAGGTCGACTGAGCGCAAAACTGAAGGGTCCGCTCAACGCAAAGGCCCCGAGAGCTTTGAGCGCCACTATGCGCAGATCTTTGCCGGACGTTGGCCCAAGCTGTTCGAGTCGCTACAGAACGAAGGGATTCACCAAGAACTCGGTCATCCCTTGTGCAAAAGCTACTATTTGGATCCTAGTTCGGCCGAGGCTGCTGCAGCGTTGGATATTAAGCCGGGTATGCGGGTGTTGGATATGTGTGCCGCACCGGGCGGCAAGTCGGTGGCCATGCTGCATAAGTTTCTATCCAGCTATCCAGAGGGGGCGTTCAATCTTACCCTGAATGAAAGGTCTGCCGCACGTCGATCTCGTTTACAGCGCGTAATAACTGGCTCAATCCCTGAGTGGTCGCGCTCAACAATCCGGATCACATCGCACGATGCCCGAAAATGGGGGTTGCATGAGCAGAACACGTATGACGTTATCCTGTTAGATACACCATGTTCCTCGGAACGACATCTTGTACAGGAACCGAAAACACTGCGTGAGTGGAGCCCCCAACGGAGTGTCCGCCTTGCCCTTGATGCTTACGCAATGGTGGCGGCTGCGCTCACCGCTCTGCGTCCCGGCGGGTTACTCCTCTATCTAACATGCGCACTGTCACCGCGAGAGAACGACGGTGTCATTGCCAAGGCACTCCAAAGACGCGGTAGTGAGTTCGAGATATTAGTTCCTCCCGAGCTGCACGGATCTGAACTAAGCAAGCATGGCTGCCTGGTGCTCCCGGACCAGGCTGGCGGACGGGGGCCCCTATTTGCTGCTCTCCTGAATAAGCGCGCTGTGCGATAAAGAATTCCGCGGACATTTTTACTACGGCGTTGCAACAGCCGAGTGCGTGTGGTATAAGGCCTAACACCATGAGCTACCTAGATCAACTCAATCCCGAACAAACACGTGCCGTCACTCAAACCGAAGGCCCGGTGCTCATCATAGCAGGAGCCGGATCCGGCAAGACGCGGGTAATAACCTTCCGCATTGCCCACATGCTGCGTTCCGGTGTACCCCAGAGCGCAATATTGGCACTCACCTTCACCAACAAGGCTTCGCGTGAGATGCAGCAACGAATTCGTGAACTAACCGGCGAGAAGCTTGCTCGACTTACTATATCCACCTTCCATGCATTTGGCGTTCGCATGCTCAAGAAATACATAACCAGAATTGGATTCCGCGAGAATTTCAGCATATACGATCAACAGGATCAAATTTCGCTGCTCAAAGAGACAGCACGCGAGATCCAATTTCCACTTGATCGGCTGGATCTAAAGTTTACCTTGGGACTATTCAGCAAAGTCAAAACCGGAAGGGCTCGTCTTAATGAGGACTACGCTGACTTGGTCGATCTTTATCGTGAGCACCAGGAGCACCTCAAACTCTACAACGCCGTAGACTTTGACGACCTTATAGTTTTACCGCAGAAAATTCTTGCCGAATGTCCAGACGTGCTTACCGAAGTGCGAGAGCAATATCGATATATTTTAGTAGATGAGTTTCAGGATACATCCAGTGAGCAGTACAATCTGATGCACATTCTTTCCAAAGAGTCGCGCAATGTCTGTGTTGTGGGTGACG
>CAZQIK010000238.1:0-4026 GCA_964593085.1 uncultured Spirochaeta sp. | reverse complement strand
GGCCCTTGCGGAAGAGTTGGGGCTGACGCTGCTTGGTTCGTGTGGCCCTCAGCCCGAGACACCTGAGGAGCTTGCGCGGCTTGAGGCCGAGTACCACGAGTTTGTTGCAGCAGGCAATCATGGTGACATGAACTTCCTTGCTAATTTTGCGCCGCTCAAGTATCGCGCTGAAACCCTGCTACCCGGTTGTCGCTCGGTAATAATGTTTGGGCTTAACTACTACCGCGATGACCCGGTGGATGCCGTCGATGCGAACCCCTTCCTGCGCGCGGAGCCTGCGTCCCGTTCAAACGCAGCATCCGGTCGCATAGCACGCTATGCCCGCGGACGCGACTACCACAAAACCTTCGGCAAGAAGCTGCTGCACATACTGCAACGTCTGCAGCAGGCCTATCCGGACGACTCTTTCCGCAAGTTCACCGACTCCGGGCCGCTATCAGAGCGGAGTTTTGCCGCGGCCACCGGTGCCTGCGTTACCGGTCGTAACACCTTGTCCATTTCTCCACTCTACGGCAGCTATTTTTTTCTTGGCGAAATACTGAGCACCCATGAGTTTCCGGACTTCGTGTCGGTACCGGCCGGTCCGGGATGTCCGCCCGGCTGTCGTGCCTGCATCAATGTGTGCCCGACCGGGGCATTGACCGAACCCTACAGAATGGATGCCCGACGTTGCATCTCGTATTTAACAATTGAGCACAAAGGTCTTATCCCAGACGATATGCTGCAGGCGGTAGGGGACATGGTTTTTGGCTGTGACTTGTGTCAGGATGTTTGCCCACTAAATGCCGTTCGTCGCCCAGCAACTGAGGCGGATCTGCTCAAGTCTATTGCAGGTGACGCAGTGCCGCTTGGCGAGATTCTTAGAATTTCAACACATGAAGAAATGACCAAGCGTTTCGGCGGATCACCGCTCATGCGTGCTGGACGCCGCGGTATGCTGCGCAATGCCTGTGTCGCAGCGGCTAATCTTGGTGCGACGGAGCTGCTTGGTGAGTTACTGCGTCTGAGCTCAGATGAAGATGAGCTTGTAGCCCAGGCTGCGCGCCAAGCCCGGGAGCGACTGATGTAGAGCCGGATGCAATGCAGGATAATATGCCTTAATCAATGAATTGATGGAAGTCTGAAATGGTCTGTAAATCATGCAGCGCTGCAAACTCACGAATTCCGTCAAGCACCTTCTGGTGGACTGTCGGGTCAATGAAGTTGGCGGTACCAATTTGAATTGCATGCGCACCAGCGAGCAGGTACTGAACTGCGTGGTCGGCCTCAGTTATTCCGCCAAGTCCGACAACCGGAATCTTAATGGCATGTGCTACTCGGTACACCGCAGCAAGACTAACGGGGAAAATAGCCGGGCCCGAAAGCCCCCCGGTTTTTCCTGGGAGCACTGGTCGCAAAGCCTTGGTATCAATCACCATTCCGACAAGCGTATTAATACAGGAGACCCCATCTGCACCACCCGCTTCGGCTGCGCGTGCAATTGCGGTAATGTCGGTTACGTTTGGCGTTAGCTTAATTATGAGTGGCTTTGCGCTCAGTTTGCGCAAGCGTGCGGTCAGCTGTTCAACCTCGGCCGGATTAGTTCCAAGCGCAAGTCCGCCGGTTTTGACGTTAGGGCAAGAGAGATTCACTTCCCACCCCCAAATGCAGTCCTCATGGGCAAGTTCTTCTATAACCTTTGCGTAGTCATCGCCCTTAGCGCCAGCAACATTAACCACTGCAGGGCAGGGGAGCGTGCGCAGGTACGGGATCTTAGCGGTCTTAAACCCGGCCAGCCCGTTATTAGCTAACCCGATAGAGTTAATCATTCCAGCTGGCGTTTCAACAATGCGCGGAGTTGCATTGCCGGGACGCGCCTCCGGAGTTACGGCCTTAGTGTATAACGCCCCAATTATGCTGAGGTCAATAAGTTTTTCGTACTCGCTTCCGTATCCGAAGGTGCCGGAAGCAACTCCCACCGGATTCGGTAGGATGCCCGGTCCTATGCGAACACTTAGGTCCATACAATTGTCCTTGAGTCAAACACGGGGCCTTCCATGCACACGCGTGCATACTCTTCCCCGCCATGAACTCGTACAACGCAGCCCATACACGCGCCGACGGCACACCCCATGGTTTGCTCCATAGCAACCCAGGCCGGAGCATCAAGTTCCTCGGCAAGCGCGTGCCCTGCCGCCAGCATACCGTGGGGGCCACAGAGGTACAGTTCTGGGGCGCAGGCTTCCTGGCGAATCTCCTCACGTGCAATATCAACAGCCGAGCCTTTGCGTCCGGCTGAGCCGTCATCGGTACAAAGTATTGTCTGTACCGAGTGTGACAACACTACCCGCGGCAAGTACTGTGCGGAGCGCGCCCCGATTATGAGGATTCCGGGGTAGGGCGTCTGTGCGAGCCGTTCGGCCAGGAAAAGCATAGGGCCCATTCCAATTCCCCCTGCAATGAGTATTGGCCTGCGGCCGGAGCTGGGGTCGGGAAAACCGTTACCTAAAGGTGCGAGTATATCGAAGGGATCAAAAGGTCTTTTTGCGCTCATGAGCGTGGTTGCATGGCCACGCCGTTGGTATATGATGCGTGCAGAGCTATCTGTTTGGTCAAAACCTGAAAAAGCAAAAGGCCGCCGCAGCAACGGCACCGGCCCCTCTACTGTACGAACTGTGAGGAACTGTCCCGGTTGCGGCGCTGGCGCCCATGACGGCCAGGCCAGCCTCAGTTCATAGTAGTCTTGGGCTACCGGACGGTTTTCAAGGACACTGGTTACAATGTGGGCCATGAATGACAAATGGTGCAAGGCGTCCGACGGGATGTCAGAATCTCCTGCCACTGCTCCTTGGTAAGTTCTTGCCGTGTGAGAATCTCGTTGGTAAAGTACTTAATGCTGTTACAAAGCTTCTCAGCAGTCTCGGTGTCAAGAGCGTGTTCCATTTTGCATGCAATATCTGTTGCTTGTTCGGTATCAACGAGTAGGACGTTCTCTAAGAAACATTGCAACACCGAGTGACGTCGTTCGATTGCACGAGCTATTTGCATGCCCTCGGATGTGAGGCTAATGAAGGAGTTCTTCTCGTAATTAATGAGGCCTTTTTCACGCAGGTTTTTCACCGCGCCGGTAACCGAAGGCATTTGAACGTTAAGATGCTCGGCAATATCTTTTACACGCGCTACACGGTTGCGTCGCTCAAGAACGAGAATTGCTTCGAGGTAGTTTTCTAAGCTTGTACTTAGATTGATGTCACTCACCATTAAAGCAAACATAACCGATATTGCTCACTTGTGCAAGTTTAGTTGATTCAAATCCACGTTTCGGGGTATTCTATCCATATATATCAAAAATTACCCACAAGGGAGACTTTTCGCGCATGGCACAGTACTCCGACCGAATGAGCGCGCGTATAGAAGCCTTAAGCGCTAAGTTTGCCGCCCAGCTTCCTGAAAAACTCGACCTCATCCGCGAGACCTACAGTGCAGTTTTTGCCCGAGTGAGTGGGGAGGGAGTTGACGCAGAACTCGGTACAACGAGTAAGGCTGTGAGTAAGAACTGGAGCGAAGCCAGGCGCGAAACAAGAAGCTTGGTCGAGCATCTCCGGAACGAGGTCCACAAACTGGCCGGTACTGGAGCTACCTTTGGGTTTGCCGAGCTTTCGGCCTCTGCCCGGTACTTCGAAGAGTTGGTCGAACCATTTATTGACAGCCAGCAAGGCCCAGCCACTGCCGAGTTGACAGGGGCTGTCCGGCCGAGTTTTGACGCCGCCTACACAGCACTCTGTGCCGCAGTCGGTCCCCACGTGCGAGAGCACAAACCCTACCATGAAGGCGATGCCGGGCCACTCAGCGACGCAGCTGCAAAAAAAACAGTATCTGTAGCAAACAACACCTATTCGGAAGCTTCTTCCGGCAGTGAATCTACGCTTCAAACCGAGCGTGCTACTACCCACGAGGATACCGGGACTTTGCTGCCGGTTGGACCTGAGGCCGACTCACATGGACAGGACGCTGACAGCTTTATTGTGTATCTCCTTGACCAAGCCC
>CAZQIK010000237.1:2510-4044 GCA_964593085.1 uncultured Spirochaeta sp. | reverse complement strand
ACGAGCACCGACAGGCTCCTCTCAGATCTCAAGTCTAAGATGGCCATAGAAGAACCGGATACAGGTGGGGCAAAGTCGTCGTCTACCCAGGATCCTGGCGAGGCTAAGGTGAAAGATTCCGCTAGGGTGAAAGATTCTATAGAGGCCGACTTGGACGAGCTCAAGAAGCGAATGCAGGATGACGACTGAGCCCCGAATCGGGCCGACTGTACAGTTTCTTTTTACGGAGCCGGAGCTTGAATCGCGTTTACGATGGTATTTTAAACGAGTAGACGATGTACATGTTCGTTTCAGCGACGACTTTCATCAGCACCCGCCACCCGATGTACTGGTCTTTCCCGCGGAGGAATTAACGCGTGTTGTTGACCTAGCCGGGCACGGCTATCCCCACGTTCCCCGCATAGCTTACGGCGCAGGTGCATTGTTGAAGGCATGTTTTGGGACAGGGTGCAGCGACTTTCTCCGAGATCCGTGGGACATAGATGAGCTTCATATCCGGTTAAGTCGTTCCGTCTCATTTCGTCGTTTTAGGGTCGCCGGACAGGTACTGGAAATGGCTCCAGGCTATCTAAGCGGGCCACAGGGTAACTGTGGTATTAGCCATGGCGAGTATCTGATACTCCGACTGCTGGTTGGCCATTCCGACGAGATCATCTCGCGTGAGGTCTTTTTTTATGCACTTCGAAGAGAAGTCTCAGTCGATTCTCGACTTGTTGATGTGTACATTTCTCGCCTTAGAAAGAAGTTAGATACGGCAGTTTGTCTCCCGAACGAGGCGGGCATACAGTCGGTTCGTGGAGTTGGCTACAGGCTGATCTCCGGGAATACGTTTGTGTCAACCGGCTGTGAGTAACGTGTGGAAAACAACCTTAATCCATGGTGCTGGGTGGATTTAGCCGTCTGCTGGTTGCTGGTGCCCCGTGCGGGAAATTGGCAATTGTCCTCATATAGGAATAAAATCACGAATTTAAGCCGTTTTCTCTTTACTTGGAGCGCTTTTTGTTAGGCGCCCGACAAGGGTGTTGCCGCGACAAAGCGGATCAAGTGTGGCATATGCCGAGTCGCAATTGTTAATAACCTGTGCATAGTTTGTAGTATTTTCCGTCAGAGATACATTGCAATTTCAGGTGTGTGAAACTTGCGCAGCAAACTGCGGCATGGTAGCATGAGCGACCGTGAGAAGTGTCCTCCTCTTATCGGCACGCATCATAGTATTTACCCTAGGTGTGCTGATTACTACTATCGGTATACTCCTTTTGTTGCACCTTGGTGAGCACGGCGGCATTCGCGAGCCGGTTTCTCTTCTTGCGGATCTCGTATATAAATCTCTTGTACCTGCGGTGGTTGCCGGAAGTTTTCTCGCGTTGTTTCGCATAGTTCGAACCCCACTCATGCCTGCCGTGGCCCTGCCTTTCCTTGCCTTGCTGACAACAGCGCTACTTTTTGGAGCTGGCCTTTTTAGTAGTGTTCTTCAAGATATTGCAGTCGACAGAGATGTTGAGTTGAGTCTACCTTCGGCCGGACAGGTGTATCA
>CAZQIK010000237.1:0-2500 GCA_964593085.1 uncultured Spirochaeta sp. | reverse complement strand
AGGTTGGCGCTGGCTTTGTCTACTTTGGTAGCGTAGAAGGTATTCGTCTTGAGAATGTTGTTCTGCTGCAGCCCAAGGAACAACCTGTGCTTCGGTTTTACGATGAGGCCCTGCTTGATGCGGATGAAAACAGTCTGTTGTTACTCCGCGATGGGGACAGACCAGATCAAGTTTGGTATGGTTCTCAGGCCTCACCGTGGTTATCAGGGCCCGCGCCCCCTACTTATCTCTTGTCATTCTTTCGGGATGTGGTTCAGGCTCGTGACCATTTTATTGAAACCCACCATAGGTCCTCGTTGTACGGCATACCACTAAGTGCAGCCATTGCGATCTACATTGCTGCGTCCTTTGTCTGGATCCGGTATACGCGCTGGCCATTGTTCAATGTACTTATGAGTCTCTTAGTTCTCCGCCTAACGCTTACACTATACGCAGAAATTTCGGCTCCAGCCTTTACTGACTTTGTTCTATCGCTTGTACCGGTTATGCCCGAGTATCTAGTTGTGCCCGCAGTGGTTGGAGTGGCGGCCCTGATGTTTATGCTTCTGGGCGTCTTTCGGCCCAAATACCTCGACTGGAAAAGAGGGGTAGGGTATGCGTAAGCTCTTTCTCCGGCTCCTCATTGGGCTGATCTTTGTGTATTTAGCTGGTTTTGCATTCCACTTTGCGGTTTCAGTTGTTCGTTTTCCGTCTAACGAGATAGACCCGGGAACCATGCTTCAATGGCGGTGGATATTCGGCTCCACCTTTGCATCCTATTTATCCTATTTCATTCCACTCCACCTAAGCGGAGTCCTTATTGGGTTTGCTCTGTTGTTGGGCGCATGGCACCGGGAGCATGAGTCGTTGCAGCGACCGCTTTACGAAGTTATGCAGGTCGGAATTATGCTCTTTCTCGGACTTGGGCTATTCTATAGTTTAGGATATGGTTTGGGTCTCCCTGTGGCGCAGGAGATGCAGGCGTCGGCTGTCTCTGAGAGTCGTTTTGCACAACACGCATTTGACCGTGCCGTTGAGTTGGAAGCGCGTGGCGAATATCGAGCAGCAGCAATGGAGTACCGCGCCTACCTGTCGGTGCATTCGCATGACACCTCAACCGCGCAGCACATAGAGGATATCCTGTCGCGGCAGGAGGCGGGCGCCAGAAGTGATGGTGAGGTGCGTGATGGTCGGGATGAGCCGGAGCTACCTCTCGGTTTGACAGGTGCGGAACTCTTACAGCGCTCCGAACGGGCCTACGAACAGGAAGACTTTTTCACGGCTCATTATTATGCCACCTTGGCTCTACCCATAGGTGGGGAAATAGAGGCGGAGGGGCGGCGACTTTCCGCGCGCGCATATCGACAGATTGAACGGATGAGTGAGAGCCAGCGTGAGGCTGAAACTGCCCGCCTATTTGCAGAGAAGCGGCGAGGCTATGATGCACTGTTGGCTGGGCGGCCCATCGAGGCCTACTACATTTTCAAAGCTCTGGCTGAAAACGCACCGCAGGATCCCGACGTGCAGCGCTATCTGCCTGTCGCTCAGGACCAATTAGAAAACGTTTCCTTCTTTGTAGATGAGCTCCGCATGATTAACGACTATATGTCGTCGAGCGATGTCTTCTTCCGAGTAGCACATGGTGACGGGGAACAGCTATTTGTGCATATGAGTTTGTTTACGCCAACCGCCGAGGCCGCATATGCCCGTGGTATCGAAGCCGTGCTGCTTGACCCAAATGGAAAGCTGGAGTATCACCTCCGAGCGCCCTACGGGAAGCTCATAGAAGGGCATTTAAGTCTGCAGGCTCTTGACCGCGACTATTCCGGCCTTGGCTACGAGGCCGAATACTTAGAGGGAACACCTCCGGAAGACGCCAGAAATCTAGTAAACCTCAGTCTTGACGCCGGAGAGTTGTTGGGGCTTTCGTACGCATCCGCGCCTCCAGCTACCGTTCCGGCGGCGGTGCTGCTTGACCTTGCTCCCCGTGCTCGCGAGTTTGGGCTTGCAGCCAACCCTATGTATTTGGAACTATTTTCTCGTCTTGTTCATCCGTTTAGTTTTGTTTCGCTGTCCTTTCTTGCCGCTGGCTTTGGGTGGCGAATGCGTAGTCGCTACCTTGCCCCCCCTATTGTGGCTACAGTTCTGGCGGTGCCGCTATTACCCTTCATTATGTCTTATGTCTTTGCGAGTTATCTCTATCTAAACAAAGTGGTACTTGCCGCACTCATTGTCTTTGGTGGGGCAACACTTGGACTTGTCGGAACAGTTGTGATTCAGGCAGGTGTGCTTGTGGCCGCTTTGCTCATCATGGCGCTTCAACCGGCCGACTGAGGTGCGCGCTATGCGGCGGTCCGGTGATAGTGATGAGCTACGGCTCGGTGGTGGCAAGTTTAGAAGTCTAGTGCGGGCCGCTGCGCAGCGTCCTATTTGGGGTCGAGTTGTTGGTGCGGCGGGTGGTGGTAACCCCCGGCCTTTTTGGGGGGGGCGGGGGGTCCTTGTAGGGTTTTTTGTAGATTAC
>CAZQIK010000236.1:0-4048 GCA_964593085.1 uncultured Spirochaeta sp. | reverse complement strand
CGCAGTCCCGTCGCTCGCCTTCAGTACATCCTGCACATCACGCACAAAAGCCAGCGCCCGCTCCAAATTCTTTCCATGTGACACCGGCACACCAAATAGCACCAAGGCCATAACGCCTTTCTCAGCAACTTCGATGTTGTTAAAGTAGCCCTGATATGAGCGTGCAAGCTCGGCAACCGGCCGCAGCCGTTCGGCAATCATCTCACATGAGCCGGGATCTGCAAACTGAATAAACACCGCCACGGTCTCACGAAACTCACCGCCCGCCTCGCGCGGCAACTGCTCGCCACCGTCAGGTAAAAACAAGGGTGCAACAGTTCGATACTGGTCGATGTCTACGCGGGGGATCTCGGAATGCGTCGGGCCGGGCGTTGTGGATGCAGCGAGACCTTCTTCGGCGTCTTTTTGCGCGCGGGCCACGGCGATAGCTCGACGGTGCCGGGTGTTGCAGACTGCTGCGCGCGCGCCGCGTCCGCTGGCCCCGCGCCCCGAAAAAAGTAAAAGCCGCCGCCGAGAGTCTCCTCGGGCACGCAGGCCATCCACTCAACCTCGCCGTACGCAATACCAATGCGGCCCTCCATGGCGAAATCACCATGCGGAGTCCGCTGCAAATGCTCACGATCAATTACCGCACGCATCTTGGCGGCCGCCGAATGGGCTGCCTCCACCGTGGAAAACAACGCAGTCATGGAATCTCCCGCAAAACCAATCACCTCACCCAGCTCAGGCTCGGTAACAGGTGCAAAGACACGGTTAATGATCTCGGACAGCAGTTCGGCGCCCTCGGTGCCGTGCTTCAACAAGGCTGCGGTCATGGCCGTAAAGCCGGAAATATCGAGCGACAGCACTGCATACGTGCCCGAGCCACTCGACAGGCCCTGTACAGGCGCCTGCGCTCCATCATGAGCCACGCAATCAACGATAAATGAAGAAATAAGCCTGCGTTCGTTTTGGTTTTCCACCGGTAGAATATACCGCAAATAGTTGTATAGTCAAAATACCGATATACCCGCCTGGGCCCCCACACAATTTTTGCGAATTTCGGACCCATATTCCCACCCATATTTATGGCCATAAATATGGGTCCAAAATGTAGGTTTTTTTAGTAGTCTGGTTGAAGTAAGCGTCCGTTGCGTTGGGTGAGCATCTGGTGAGCCCCACCCGAGTTGCATCCGGGCGTTCAGCAGGCGTAGGTGGCACGAGCGCCGCGCTTAGGGCTTACTCGGAGCCGGGAATGAGTTCGCGGTAAAGGGCCTCGGTTTGAGACACCATTGTGGCCAGGTGGAATTCGTCGAGGTTGATGGCTGCAGCGACGGCGCCGTACCCAGCGCGTAAGCCGGGGTTGCGGGCGAGGGTGCGGATGGCCGCTGCAAACGCGTCGATCTCGGGGTACGGCACCACGATGCCGGTGCGGCCGTCGCTGAGGATT
The DNA here is from genome assembly GCA_964593085.1 of uncultured Spirochaeta sp. Lineage (GTDB taxonomy): Bacteria > Spirochaetota > Spirochaetia > DSM-27196 > SLAA01 > SLAA01. The sequence goes on along the minus strand of CAZQIK010000236.1, from coordinate 2,619 downwards.
TCCCGGATGCCTGGGACGTCGAAGGCGACGGACGCGCGACCGACGGCAGCAGCCTGCACCAGCGACTGCGGCACGCCCTCCCACTCGGAGCTGAGGCACACGACGTCGGAGGCGGCAAGGTAGTCCTCGGGGTTATCGCGAAAACCGGTAAAGACGACACGATCGGCAATGCCAAGCTCGTGGGCCAGTGTTTCGCAGGCAGCGCGTTCGGCGCCCTCACCGACAATGGCGGCACGAATGTCGGGGATGTCGGGGGTGTTGGCGGCGCGGGTATCAGCGGCGGGTATATCGGCGTCGTGCGGCTGGTGCTCGCGGGCGATCGCGGGCGGTGGCTGGAATGCACGGGCGAAGGCTTGGAGGAAGCGGTGCTGGCCTTTGCGCCGTTCGATGCGGGCAACAACAGTAAACAGCACCGTGTCCGCGGCGCAGCCGAGGTCGCGGCGGGTGGCGGCGCGGCGGGCTGGGTTAGCAGCGGCGGCGCGGAAGCGGGCCAGGTCCATGCCACTTCGGATAATGCGATACTGCTCGGGGCGGCCGACGCCAGCGGCGAGCATGAGGTCGCGAATGGTGTAGCCGACCGAGACGAAGTGGTCGGTGCGACGGGCGGCAGCTCGTTCGAGGGCGCGAAAGAGGTAAAACGATGCGCGCGAGCCGGTGTCGGTAAAGCTCATGCCGTGCAGGCCGTGCACGATGACCGGCCGAGCCGGGCCGCGTCGCGGGGCAGCGAAGCGGCCGAGGATGCCGGTTTTGGCGTTGTGGCTGAAAATGATATCGAACTGGTTGCGGCGGAAGAACGCGCGTAGCTGGGCGTAGGCACGGAGCTCGTTGAGGGGGTCAATGGAGCGACGGATGCTTTCTATGGCCTCGACGCACACCCCGGCATCGCGGAGGCGTGCCACTAACTCGGCGTTGTACTCACCGCCGATAACCAGGGTTTGTGAATAGCGCGGGGCGGAGTGCAAGAGGTTGTAGAAAATATTGAAATCGGCACCGCCCTTTACCAGGCGGGTGCTGAGGTGACAGACGCGGGTGAGTGGTGCCATAGCTGCTCTTCTGCCTTTGGCCCTATCGTCCCGAGGCTAAGACCAGGAAGGTCTTGCTAATAATGCGGAGGTCGAGCCAAATAGACCAATGGTCGATGTACCAGGTGTCGAGCTTGACGACTTCTTCGAAGTCGTCTATACGGTTGCGCCCGCTAACCTGCCACATGCCGGTAATTCCGGGTTGCACCGAGAGCCGGCGACGGTGGTGGGCTTCGTATGCCTGGTATTCGGCCTCGGTGGGAGGTCGGGTACCGACTATGCTCATGTCGCCCTTGAGGACGTTAACGAACTGCGGGAACTCATCAAGGCTGGTGTTGCGCAGGAAGCGGCCGACGCGGGTAATACGCGGGTCGTCCTTCATCTTGAACATATGGCCCTTCATCTCGTTCTGTTCCATCAGTCCTAGCTTGCGCTCCTCTGCATCTACATACATAGTGCGAAACTTAATTACGTTAAAATCGCGCCCATTTTTACCTTTGCGCGGCTGGATAAAAAAGATCGGCCCAGGTGCATCTATCTTGATTGCGAGCGCGACAAAGGGCAGCATAACAAGGAAGATCAGGGTGCCGATTCCGCCAAGAAAGTAGTCTACTAGGTGTTTGAACAGACGCTGTACCGGGCTGAAATCATAGGACTGAAAGGACACAATATTAAAGGGGCCGATGCTGTCGATCTCGGACTTGATGTAGTCGAGCTCGGTGAAGTCCATCACCACGTTGACCATGAGCCCCATGTGATTGCAGCCGGACACCAACGGAGTCAGGTCGGCCAAGCGAATATCGTTATACGCAAGCACGACCTCGTCCACGACGTTCCGGGAGACGTATTCTAAGATATCGTCAAATAGCTGTTCCCGCTCTTCTTTGCTCAACTTTTCGTCGGCACGGCGGATAAAGTCTTCTTCCACCGTGATCTTAAACAAGAGTTCCGGGGTGTTGCGGGCGGTCTCTACAAACTGAGTGACGGCCCGTCTGTGTCCAATAACCAGGGCGTTTCTGGTATAGCGGTCGCCACGTTGGAGCCGGTAAAAATACACCAAAAACGCCTGCTTAGAGAAAGCCAGTAGGAGGTAGTTGATTACCGAGAACAAGATAAGGAAGGTGCGGCTGACTTGGGTATCTCGCAGGAAAAACAGAACGCCAGCAACCACTGCCAGCCCAATTATCTGAACGGGAATAAGATTGATATAGATGCGAAACAGAGAAATTCGGGTGCGCGCATGCAGGTAACTGTAGTTGCGAAACAGCCGCAACAGAATCATCCACACTATGAGCACGACAATGAGGTATGGAAAGTAAACATCAACCCCGGCAAGCTCTTCTAGTCCAAAGAACACAAGTTGGTCACGGAACAGGTAGGTTAGAACGTAAGAGACAGCAATGACGAAAAAATCAAGCAACATGAGAATATAGCGTAGGAAATTTCGTCTGCGTCGGTTCATGTGTTGTGTACCATATCACGAGTTGATAAAAAAAGCACTAGCTAGCCTCGCCCGCTTCACGCTGCGCCTGCAGGAAGCGTTCCGCCACCGAGGCTATATCAAACTCTTGCTGCACTCTCGTGCGGGCAGCCATGC
>CAZQIK010000235.1:0-4068 GCA_964593085.1 uncultured Spirochaeta sp. | reverse complement strand
GGGTAATCCAGATAGTTTTCGTACAGCTGAGAAATAAGCCTTTTCTTGAATTGGTTCCGCAAAAGCATGTGATGATTCACCCCCTAAGCATACGAAACCTAACGCCGAAACGGCAATGCTGCATTACTTCTTGACCTCCTCCGGCCATGTGCGTATATTCAAGGTAACAATTGAACATTCAAACACCGCGCAACGGATAAGACCGACAGGAGGAACACACATGAAAATAAAGCCGCTTGGTGATCGCGTACTGCTCATGATTCAGAAGGAAGAAGAGAAAACAAAAGGCGGTCTCTTTATTCCCGAAACGGCGCAAGAGAAGACTCAGACAGGCGTAGTAAAGGCTGTAGGGGACGACACCGAAGCTATCACAGTCAAAGTTGGTGACAAGGTAATGTATGATAAGTACGCCGGGACCAACATAAAAGTTGATGGTGATGAGCACCTAATCGTTAAGATGCAAGATCTCATTGCAGTGGTCGAGTAGAACTCCGTACATAACTTTTTGAAAGTTGTGTAGCAACACCAGCCTTCGCTTCGGCGGAGGCTTTTTTTGTGTCCCCGTGAGATCGATCACCTCCTGGCATTAATCGAGTAACATTCAACCTGCATCACATTCGAAAAGAAGTAGCAACAACGTAGTCACAAGTAAAGAAAGCGCTCCAGTTCTTCCAGCAGGCGGGCACCAGTATTTTCAATGCTACGAGGCGGCCCCGGAAGAGAGTCAAGGAAAACCTTACCGTAACTTTTCGTTGCCAGCCGTACATCGGTTATGAAAACTACCCCGCGGTCGTCACCGCGACGCATAAGACGACCAAAACCTTGTTTAAGACGCATAACCGCTGCTGGGAGAGCCAACTCAAAGAATGGATTTCGGCCCTGAGCTTTGAGATAATCCATGCGGGCAAGCAGCACCGGATCGGTAGGAACACGAAAAGGTAGGCGGCAGATAATGACCAACTGCAAGGTTTCACCGGGAGCATCGACCCCTTCCCAAAAACTGTCGGTGGCAAACAAGGCGGTGGCTGGTTCCTCAACAAAACGGCGCAGCAACCGCGACCGCTCATCGTCACCTTGGCGCATAACTGCCACCCCAATTGCGGCAAGGCGCGGTCTAACTGCGTCGGCCACCCGCCGCAGCATGTCGTATGAGGTAAAGAGCACCAAGGCCCGCCCCTCAGATATGAGCAGTGCATTTGCAACAAACTCCACCAGGTATGCCTCGTACTCTAAAGCGTCAGACGGAGGTGCGTCATTGGGCACACCTAACAGTACATTGGTATCGTAACGAAAAGGTGAAGGAAAAACCCGCAGCCGGGTTCGCTCCGAGCCAACATCCAGGCCGACCCGACCCGCCCAGTAGCTGAAGTTTTCTCCGACGGTCAGCGTTGCGCTGGTAAAAACAACTGTGTCATACGGCGTGAAGACAGCCTCTTCCATAACGTCACGGATCGAGAGCGGTGTCCGCTGCAGTCGTGGAGTCGGAACCCCTGCCTCACTGCGGCGTTGTTCAATCCAGTATACCGAGGTGGAATCGTCCTCATGCTCAACAAAGCGCCGACACAACGTGGCCGAACCTTCGAGCCTACGGATAGCGCCGCGCAACTCATACACCTCTGCCAAGTCCGATGCTTCGTCGTTAAGCACCGCGTAAAGATCGCTCAAAAGCCCAATCAGATGCAGCAAGTCATGCCGCAATGTATCCAGCGCAGGGAAAAGACTGGAGCGATACAGCGACCCCTCCGTACCAAGCAGACGCAGGTTAAGGCGGCCATTGAGCACCCGGAGCGTGTCGGCGTCGGCCGCGCTTATAGAGGTCTCAAGCTGCACGAGCGCCGTCTCGATCCGTGTCAAAGCCTCCTCTTTGAGGAATCCGGCCTCTTGAATTCGCATGAGCAAACCAATACGGCGAGTACGTCGAACCCGAAGCAGACGTGATACATTCCGCCGCAGTGCAGCCGAGGTGTGACTGTCGGAGAAGAATGAGGTGGCACTTGCCTCTATGTTGTGCGCCTCATCAAATATGATTCGATGGAAAGGCGGCAGGACCGCCGTTCCCTCAAAACCAAGGCCCTGCACACGTATGGCAAGATCCGAGAACAACAAGTGGTGATTCACCACCAAGACCCGGGCCCCGGCTGCCGCCTTTCGCGCTTTTGCCAGGAAACATTTCTCGCGGTGCGAACACCGCAGCATGAGACACGTATCGGCCTCGGAACGCAGCTTCATCCAAAGAGACTCGGGCACCATAAACGGAACATCGCTGCGTGACCCGTCGGCGCTGTTCTCCGCCCAGGCCCGTATGCCCACCAGCTCGTCCTCACCCTCACCAAAGAGCTCGTTCTCCTGCGTGATCTCCTGTAGGCGGTTCCAACATAGGTAGTTTCCACGGCCTTTCACCAGAACCGCAGGCACCGCCTCCGGTAGCATTCGGTTGACGGCCGGAATATCCTTCTCAACAAGTTGTTGCTGCAGATTAATAGTGGCCGTGGAAATAACGACTCGCTCTTCATTAGATGCGGCCCACAGCATGGCTGGAATAAGATAGGCGAAGGACTTGCCGACACCCGTGCCAGCCTCTGCGGCGGTAACATGGTCGTCATTGAATGCCTCGGCAACCGAGCACAACATCTGGATCTGGCTCTCACGACTCTCATAGCCGGGAATCGTGCGCGATGCTGCTCCTCCGGCCTCCAGATACTCTGCCGCACTTGGTATATTAAGGGGGCGTAACTCGGCACGGCGTATCGGCTCTGCTATAACAAAGATTTCACTAAGAGAGTTGTTGACGATGTAGCTACCGATGCCTCGATTCCCAAGTTCAGCCGCGACCGCGAGATCCGGTGCGCTTGGGCGCAGTACCCCGGAAGGATGATTGTGCACCACGACGCTGCCACGATCCATATGTGGATAAAGCGCCGGAACAGAATTCGCACCACCACGCGCCGCTATGTTTACAGAATCTATAACACCGACTTCATCCAGCTCACAAACAGCGAGCACCTCGGCACCATCTACCTCATCGATAGCCGCCTTCAGCTTATCGCGAGCGCTGGCCGAGATTCGCTCACTTATCTGCATGAGTATGCGCGGTAGACAAACCTTCGATGAGCGAGATCAGTCGGGTACGAATAGACTTCCCAACCTCAACAACCTCTGCATGGTCAAGTTTACCCTCGCCTAGTCCGGCGGCTGCATTGGTCACGCTTGAGAGGCCCACCACCTTCATACCAAGATACCGGGCTGCAATAGCTTCCGGTACGGTAGACATCCCAACCAGATCGGCGCCGAGAGCTTTGAGCATGCGCACCTCGGCCGGGGTTTCATAACTTGGCCCAGGAACTGCCGCATACACACCCTCCGCTAATTCCTCACCAGCAACCGTGCGGGCAAGGCCTCGCAACTTTACATCGTAAACCTCGGTCATATCGGGAAAACGCGGACCCAAACTATCATTGTTCGGACCGGTTAAAGGATTGCGTCCGAGCAGGTTCAGGTGGTCCGAAATGAGTACGATATCACCCGGACGATAGGCCGGGTTAATAGCTCCAGCGGCATTTGTCAGCACTATCGTTCGCACGCCAATTGAGTGTAACAGAAAAACTGGCAACACAAGCTGGTCAAGCGAATACCCCTCGTAAAAGTGAGACCGACCCGCCATAATAGCGGTAGTCTTCCCAACCGTCAGGGTCCCGCTATGTCCAGCAACTCGTGGTTCAGGCAAGCCCGTAATCTCGCCGTACGCAACGACATCGCCGGGAAAGGCCTGAGCAGCCTCCGAAAGCCCGGATCCCAGTATCACACCAAAGGAAGGGGCCGCACTCGTTCGGCTACGAACCGAGTCATGCGCTGCAGCCAGAAGTTTGTCAAATTGTTCTTGCATGTGTGTCTCCCGGATCGCATGATACGTCATAGCCGGAAGGCAAGGCAAGTCTTGCTCAGCTGTAGAGGTGCTCAGCTGCAGCGGGCGCCACAGCTGCAGCCTGCGACACAGCGGGCGACACAGCGGCACAACCGCCTTGACAGTAAGCGGGCGCATTACTACCATTGCGCGCAAGAAACCGTGCC
>CAZQIK010000234.1:0-4084 GCA_964593085.1 uncultured Spirochaeta sp. | reverse complement strand
TGGGCAATGCATATTCCTGAGCAAGGTCACGTACCTGTTTCTTTGTCAGCTCTCCAATAGGGAACTCTATTCGCGACAGCTGACCTGCGGATAGGTGAGATAAGAAATACGTCTGATCCTTGATTGGATCCGGAGCACGCAGGAGCCAAAGCTCGCCAGGTCGATGCTCAATGCGGGCGTAGTGCCCAGTAACTACTGTATCGACCTCATTTCCAATACGTTCGATAAAGGCACCAAACTTAATACGTTGATTGCAGAAGATATCCGGGCTTGGGGTGCGCCCAGCTCGGAGTTCAGCAAGCGCATAAGAGACAACCCGGTCATAGTACTCTTGCTGGAGCGACACGACCTTAAGCGGAACGCCAGCATGTTCACACACGGCCCGGGCATGCGCGAGGTCGTCTTCCCAGGGGCAGCCCCCCATATAACTAAGCTCGTCCTCAAGCCAGATTTTAAGATAATATGCTGTTATGTTTTTTTCACCGCGTGCGACAAGTCGCATAAGCGCGGTGGAGCTGTCTACGCCACCGGACAGCAGCACTCCACGTCTGTTCACGACCCGTATTGTGGCGCATTCAACCGGAGAGAGCAACACATGTTTCTGCGCGTCTATCGTTGCCGAGACCGCTCTCCAACATTATACTGTGTGCAATCGAATACTTTTCATGTATAGTTATAAGATATATTTGTACCGGTAAGCCGCGTCCGAAAGGTGGAATTTGTATGGCAAACAATGAGCTGAGCTTCCAAAAAGTAGGCATTGGTGATATTGAGGTTTCTATACCGGCGCCAAAAGTTGATCTGCAGGCCTTGCTCAAGCACCGCGTCGCACAGGACCCAAAGATCGAGCGACGCTTTTCACGGGCGCTCGACACAACCGGTCAAGTGTCTATGCGTTATCCTGAACCCTGGCAGGACAACTCCACTCTGGCAACACAAGCGGCATACGCTCTGCTGCATCGTGTCGAACCCGAGAAGCTTAGGGGCCTACGCTACTTGACTGTAGGAACCGAGACCGGTGTCGACCACTCCAAGCCAGTAGCGGCATATGTGGAGGGTGCCCTCCAACGTGCGGGTGTCGCGGTTCCGACATCGCTATCTACATTCCAGGTGCAGCATGCCTGCGCAGGCGGTACCTATGCCATGTTAAGCATTGGAGCCCTCCTGCAAGCCGCTCAACGACCGCGTGAGTCAGGGGTTGTCATCTGCTCAGACATTGCTCGCTATGACGTTCCGTCCACCGCAGAGTTCACTCAAGGCGCCGGTGCGGTGGCAATGCTGATAGAGCCGAACCCCCGTCTCCTTGAGCTTGACGTTGGGACACAAGGGTATAGCTCCAAAGATGTTGACGATTTTTTCCGACCACTTGACTCAATCACCGCAAAGGTCAAAGGCGGATACTCGGTACAGTGTTACCACGAAGCACTGGACGAAGCGTTCCGAGACCACTGTGAGCGGCTTGGAAACTCACCTCAAGAAGTACTTGAGGCCACCGATATGTTCGTGTTTCACGTTCCCTTCTACAATATGGCCTTCCTTGCCGCCCGCACCTTACTTGCAGCCCATCTTGACCGCTCACCGGATGAAATTGAAGAGTTACTCAAGACCCGCGGTTTTTACGACTCAGTTGAAGCGGCATCACAGGTTGGCAACATTTACTCCGGAGCTGCATACATGACACTCGCCTTTCACCTTGCTGGGAACTACGCACGTGTAGGCAAGAACATAATTGGACAGCGAGTCCTCATTTGTTCGTATGGTTCGGGAAATACTATGTCGGTGTACTCAGCTAAGGTAGCGGAAGGTGCTCCTGAGGTACTGTCATCATGGAATCTGCCAGCTGTTCTGAGCTCTGCTGAGGACCGGGGAATAGCCCCCTACGAAGGGTGGATTGCCGGTTACTCGAACCGAGAATCCTACAACACCATGGTAGAGTCCGCGCAAGTACCGAGAGGTTGTTTCTATCTGAAAAGCATTCGTGACGATGGGTACCGTGAGTACGAAGTTCAATAAAGCTGGAGACGAGGAAGCTCGTCAAGCCGACGGCGAGGCCGACGGGTTACGCAAGGCAGCGCATCTCGATATCTGCATAGATGATCAGCAGTTTGATGTTGAAGGTGGCTCCAGCGGCTTTGAGGGTATTCAGTTCCTGCATCGTGCATTGCCGGAAGTTGCGGAGCCCGATATCCGCACCGAGTCCGAGTTTCTGAGCCACCCGGTTCGACTGCCCTTTTTTATCTCCTCCATGACCGGTGGTTCAGACCACGGCTACAATCTCAACAAAGAACTCGCGCGGGCCGCACAGGCGTGCGGGATACCGGTTGGAATGGGGTCTATACGAATCATTTATCGCAAACCGGAGGTAATTGAACACTTTCAACTCAAGCGCTACGCACCAGATGTGCCGGTATTTGCCAATATCGGCGGAGTGCAACTCATTGAGATGGATCACGAAGAGCTTTACGAAGGCGTGAAACGACTTGAGGTGCAAGGCATTGCGGTTCATTTGAACCCAGGGCAGGAACTCTTCCAACCGGAGGGTGACCGCGATTTTCGCGGCATAGCGGCCGCAACTGCCCGTTTTGCGGAAGGCTCACCGGTCCCGGTGCTGGTAAAAGAAACCGGGTTTGGCATAGATCCAATCTCGGCACGCATGCTACTCGAGTCGGGCGCGCAGTACATTGATGTTGCCGGTGCGGGCGGCACCAACTGGGTGCAAGTGGAACGGCACCGCTTAAGCGGTGCCGCGGGTGCTGCCGCGGAGGAGTTTCGCTCATGGGGTATAGCGACAGCGCCACTGCTTGCCGCGCTCCGAGCGCTGGGGGTCCCAGGGGAGCGGCTGCTGGCCTCGGGTGGCGTTCGCAACGGCCTGGACATTTGCAAGGCGCTGGCGCTCGGAGCGCACTCGGTTGGACTTGCGCTGCCTTTTATACGGGCGGTTCACGCGGGCGGATACGAGGCGGTTACCGAGCTTATTGGCCGTTACGAGAAGGTGCTGCGAAGCGCTATGGTCCTTACCGGCAACGTCACGCTTGGGGAGCTATCCACGGCGACGCTGCTGACAAGCAACTCTTTTCGGGAGCAGCGCGATGCCCTGGTCGAGGCCGCACGAGTAGCGGACTAATATTTTTGTGAAGGATCATGTATGAGTGATGGCCCCCGTGTGCTGCCAAAAAACTTCCGTAAACTAACTACGGAGCAACGGCTTCAGGCACTCAGCGACGTTTATGACTTGTCGGCCGAAGAACTACAAATGCTTGGGTATAGTGGCAACTTAGATTTGTCTGAAATCATGACCGAGTCGGCAGTGGGCTTTCTGGCTCTTCCTCTGGGAATAGCAGTCGGCATTCCCGTAGATGAGCAGCTCTACGATGTTCCCCTGGCCGTAGAGGAGCCTTCTGTCATTGCTGCAGCTACCTATGGCGCGCGCATTCTTCGCGGGGCTGGCGGTATTCACACCTGGGCGTCAGACCCAGTTATGACAACACAGGTTTATCTGAGCGACTGCTCCGCAGGGGCAGTTGAAAAACTACGCGAGGCGGAGTCACAGATAATTGCCGAGATCTCGCCGGTGCTGGCTGCAATGCAGCGTCGCGGCGGTGGTTACCGGGGCATGGAGGTAGAATCTCTGCAGGATCTGCCGGTGGTGCGCGTACAAATTGAAATCGATGTCCGAGATGCAATGGGCGCTAACCTCTTAAACTCAGCTGCGGAACAGGCGGTGCCGCTCCTGGAAAGGCTCAGTGGCGGCCGCAAGATCTTTGCAATTCTCAGTAATGCGGCGCCCAAGCGGCTTGCAGGCGCTGAGTTTCACGCGCCCTTATCACGACTGCGGCGTGGCAAGCTTGTCGGCCGTCCTCTGGCCGAACGAATTGTGCTGGCTTCAAACATTGCAGAATGCGACCCCATGCGGGCGGTTACCCACAACAAAGGAATCATGAACGGAATTAGCTCACTGGCAAACGCCACCGGTAACGACACCCGCGGCCTTGAAGCAGCGGTACATGCCTACGCGGCGCGCTCCGGCAGCTACAGCTCCCTTACAAGCTATCGTATAATAACTGGACCTGACGGAGAGGAGGTG
>CAZQIK010000233.1:0-4085 GCA_964593085.1 uncultured Spirochaeta sp. | reverse complement strand
GCTCAGCTCGCCCGAGTTACAGTCCGGTTGGACGCCCAGAATGTGAAAAGCACTATGCAGTTCCATTTCCCCTCAGGCCAAGTATAACGTAAAGATCGTGGCTCGGACAACTATCGTAAGTTGTGTTTGTATGCGCGAGCTTTGTTTGACACGGGCGCTGCTTCAAAATATACTGCAGGTATATATAGAGAAAAAGCGAGGATAACATGGCCGTCGTTAAAGAACTTTTTTCAGCTTACCACAAGAATGAACTGCCAACTGGAGGCGGTTTCATTGTTAGCGCCTTTTTCGATCTCAACACTACCTACACCAAGTATGAGGTAATTTCGTACGCCGCCGTCAAAGATATCTACATCAGTGAGGAAGGCATCGTATTCCAGGCCGACGGTAAGAAGATCTTTGCTGTGGTTGAGCCGCAGAACTATACGGAAAAACATGTGGAACCAGCATACCGTACGGCGCTGCACCGCATACCGTATCGTCTGAAAGAGGTAGAGATTTTCACCTCAAAGAGGCAAGATCGAATAATGATCGGTAAAGAACCAGTCATAACCTATACCTCTTTCACTGTTACGAAGTCTGAGGGGCATAACTTCAGTTATGTGGTGTACAACACGGATGATATCCTGTCTGCAATTAAGAGTTTCTTTGAACAGTCCATGTGGAAAGATGCCCGGGTGCCTAAAGCCGACGCTTCTAAGGTAGCTGATATTATTGTCTCGGAGTTCAAGAAAATCATGATTGGGCCCGACGGCGAGTTTTAGACGCTTAGGGGTGAAATATAGCGCACATAAGATTAGAAAAGAAAAGCCCGGCGGAAACGCCGGGCTTTTTTCGTAAGGTCAAAGGAAGTAACACAGCCGTCTGGGCGGCCGCGCTATTTCCGTGGGTCGTGAGCGCCTTTAGAACTGCTGTTCCGCAAGGTGCTTGTACTGTGCCCAGGTTGTCTTCACGTTCTTGCGGCTTTGCTCAAGATACTTCTGTGCCAACTCCGGCTGTGAAGCCTTGAGGGAGCGGTAGCGAGTCTCTTTGTAGATATAATCCGCAACATCGGTTGTTGGTTCCTTGTAGTCGAGGGTCAATGGGTTTTTGCCTTCGTCTGCAAGTACCGGGTTGTAGCGGTACAGTGGCCACATACCCGAGGTAACGGCCGCTTTTTGCTGCTCCAGTCCCTTTGACATATCGATACCGTGTGCAACACAGTGCGAGTACGCGATGATAATGGACGGGCCGTCATAAGCCTCAGCCTCTTGGAAAGCTTTGATTGTCTGGATGCGGTTGTAGCCCATCGCGATTCGCGCAACGTATACGTACCCGTAACTCATGGCCATAAGCCCCAAGTCTTTCTTTTTAATGTTCTTGCCGCTATAGGCAAACTTAGCAATAGCACCTACTGGGGTAGCTTTGGACATTTGGCCACCGGTATTGGAGTACGCCTCGGTGTCCATAACAAGAATGTTAATGTTACGGCCCGATGCAATCACGTGGTCAAGACCGCCAAATCCGATGTCGTATGCCCAGCCGTCACCGCCAAGCACCCACACCGATTTCTTAATCAGTTGGTCGGCGGTTGCAATCACGTTCTTTGCAGTCTCGGACTTGGCCGTGGCTAATGCCTTCTTAAGTTCCGCTACGCTCTTGCGTTGTGCCTCAATTTCGTCTTGGGTCGTTTGCTTGTTATCCAGGATTGCCTGGAGAAGCTTGACCTGGGCGCCTTCGCCGCCTTGCTCTTTCAGCTCTGCGACCAACTGGAGTGCAAACTTGTGCTGCTGGTCAGCTGTGAGACGCATGCCAAAACCAAACTCAGCGGCATCCTCAAAGAGACTGTTCGACCAGGCCGGTCCACGTCCGTCTGCTCGCTGTGAATACGGTGTTGTAGGTAGGTTACCACCGTAGATCGATGAACAGCCGGTTGCGTTGGCGATTACTGCTCGATCACCAAAGAGCTGTGACATCAGTTTAACGTAGGGTGTTTCACCACATCCCGCGCATGCACCTGAGAACTCAAACAACGGTTCCAGCATCTGGGTGCCCTTAGTTGTGTTCAAGTTAAGTGTGTGACGGTCCGGATTAGGGATATCGTTCAAGAAGAACTCCCAGTTCTCGGCCTCGGGGTCACGCAGCGGTGCCTGGGGTTCCATGTTAATTGCTTTGCGGCCCGTTTTCTCACCATCAACTTTTTCATGTGCGGGACATGCGTCAATACAGAGCCCACAGCCGGTACAGTCTTCAGGTGCAATCTGAATGGTATATTTCATACCCTCAAACTCTTTGCCCTTGGCGTCACAGCTCTTGAAGGTTTTTGGTGCTTTGCCGAGTACTTTTTCGTCATACGCTTTCATGCGGATAGTTGCATGTGGGCAGACGGCAGAACAGTCACCGCACTGTATACATACTTCCGGGATCCACACTGGAATAGCTTCCGCAATATTTCGTTTTTCCCACTTGGTGGTTCCGGTTGGGTACGTTCCGTCATTCGGAAGAAGTGATACAGGAAGAAGATGCCCACGACCAGCAATAATTTCACCGGTAACTTTTTGCACGAACTCAGGCGCAGTAGCCGAGACGGCCGGTAGCATGTGGCGATCGCCTTTGGTCTCTTTCGGGTAGTCAACCTCTTCAATGGCGTTCAATGCGGCATCAACTGTGCTGAGGTTTGCATCAACGACATCTTGTCCTTTTTTTGCATAGGTTTTCTTGATAGCGTTTCGAATAAGCTCTACAGCCTCGTTCTCAGGCAAAATACCGGAGATCTTAAAGAACGCAGTCTGCATGATAACGTTAATGCGGCTACCCATGCCAAGTTCCTCGGCAATGCGCACAGCGTCAATTACGTAGAACTTAAGCTTCTTGGCGATAATCTCTTTCTGAACCTCAACTGTAAGGTGGTCCCAGACTTCATTTGCAGGGTATGCAGCTGCCAGCAGGAACGTTCCACCGGCCTCAACCTTGTCCAGCATTTCCAGCTTTTCCATGAAGGAGAACTTGTGGCAGGCTATGAAGTTGGCTTTGGTAATGAGGTAGGTGCTCTTAATTGGTTCTGGTCCGAAACGAAGGTGAGATACAGTCGTAGTACCGGCCTTCTTTGAGTCATAGACAAAGTATGCTTGCGCGTAGTTGTCGGTAGCTCCACCAATGATCTTGATCGAGTTTTTGTTTGCACCAACGGTACCGTCCGATCCAAGCCCGTAGAACAGTGCACGGTGAACTTTCTCACCTTCGGTAGAGAAGCTGTCGTCCCACGCCAGGCTGGTCTTGGTTAGATCGTCATTAATACCAATAGTGAAGTGATTCTTAGGTTTGGATTGTTTGAGGTTGTCGAAGACTGCCTTACACATAGCGGGAGTGAACTCGTTGGAGCCAAGTCCGTAACGTCCGCCTACAATAGCCGGAATTTTGCTGAACTTGGAATTACCCTCTGCCATGGTCTCGGAAAAAGCAGTACATACGTCTTCATAGAGTGGTTCACCAAGTGAGCCGGGCTCTTTGGTTCGGTCAAGAACAGCAATGGCCTTGACGCTTGCAGGAAGAGCATCAATAAAGTGCTTCGTGCTCCATGGTCGGAAAAGTCGAACCTTTAACACTCCAACTTTTTCGTTTTTGTTTGTGTTAAGTGCTGCAACTGCTTCGTCCATTGCCTCTGCGCCGGAACACATGAGAACTGCAACGCGTTCGGCGTCGGGCGCTCCTGAGTAGTCAAAGAGATTATATTTGCGGCCTACGAGTTTGGCAAACTTGTCCATTTCTTTCTGAACAATCTCTGGAGTTGCATCATAGAACTTGTTCGGCGTCTCACGAGCAGCAAAGAACACGTCAGGATTCTGGCTGGTACCGCGAATGCTCGGATGCTCAGGGTCAAGAGCACGACCGCGATGCGCGCGTACGGCGTCATTGTCGATCATCTGTCGCATGTCGTCGTAGGTCAGCTCTTCCACCTTCTGAACCTCGTGTGAGGTGCGGAACCCGTCAAAAAAGTGAAGAAAAGGCACGCGACTTTTCAAAGTAGCTGAATGTGCAATGAGTGCTAGGTCCATAACCTCTTGAACAGAGTTAGACGCAAGCATGGCAAAGCCGGTTGCGCGGGC
>CAZQIK010000232.1:0-4090 GCA_964593085.1 uncultured Spirochaeta sp. | reverse complement strand
GCAACGGATGCCGCCCTCTTACCGGTTGGGCTCCGGCAACGGATGGACCCTAGACCTCACGGTCCGAGTTGGTGTTTCTGTCTATGTTCTCTCGGCGGTTGCGACTGGCATCTATACGTGCCCTCACCTCGGGGAAATCGTACACGAGCAAACCATGTTCACTCACATCTACCTGAACACGATTGTTATCAACCATAGCACCTAATAACTGCTCGGCGTCTTCAATTCCTATTCCGAGTTCAATAACGATGTCCGAAACCGTTAAACGTCCACCTAATTTATGAGCAGTCTGAAATACTCGAGCCTGGGAGTCCGAACGACCAAGCTTCTCGTAGTATTCCGGAAAAAGAGCCCTTCGTGCGTCATAGGAATTGCGTGGTCGACCATTTTCGCGCTGAAAGAACAACGACGAACCAAGTCGAATCATAATGAGGACAAAGACAAAAGGAAAAAACAGTGCAAAAGGGCCAAAGAAAAACACAATGCGCCTCGCTCTCTCTGAAATATACAGCGCACCGGTAACTGAAACAATGAATATATTGCGATAGGTGCTTTAATCGTGCCCGAAACTACCAGGCAGCACCTCTGAGGCCGCCGTTCGAAAACGCGAGTACACCTCACGGTAGCGGCTGTAACGCTCTGTATATCGATCATACTCAGCAGTATCTGGCTCGTATCTCGCTTTGATTTTTACGATGTTTTCGGCGGCATCTTGCATGGTTCCATACTGCCCAAGGCCGACAAATCCGACCGCAGCGCAGCCAGCAAGTTCTGCATCTTGAATTACCGGAACCTCTATTACTTTGCCGCAGATATCGGCTTTCATCTGTGTCCAGATAGAGTTTTTAGCCTGGCCTCCGCAGCCACAAACCGTATCGATAAGGCAGTGGTTCTCTTCAAGTATTTCCATAGATTCACGAACCGCAAACCCAATAGACTCAACAACCGCCCTCCCCATTTCCGCCGTCCCATGTTCTGCTCCCAGCTCGACGAACATTCCTCGACTGAACTCCCATGCAGCACCATGCTTTATAGACGGGAAAAACCAAGGAAATGAGCCCGAGTGGGCAATAGAGCGAATTTCTTCCAGCATGGTGTCGTAACGTCTGTTGCTTTGACCCGATATCTCACGGAACCACTCGAAAAGTCGTCCAGTAGAGCTGAGAATGCCCGCGATATTGTAGTATCCATCTACGGCATGCGGCAAACAACGCAGCCTACTATCATGTACTTTTCTGGCCGAACAGTAGTTTATACCTTCTGAGGTTCCAGCTCGATCGCATGTACGACCCGGCACAAGGGTCGCGGTACCAATGAGACTCATGAGGAAGTCCGACCCACCGGCAAACACCGGAATACCCTCCGGTAGGCCAAACTCAGCGGCAGCATTAGGCATCACTTTTCCTACCGACTTACCTGGCAGCACCAGAGGTGGGAAGAGCGATTGGTTGAAGCCATAGGTCCGAATCTCTTCGGGTGTCCAGATGTATTCGCTAAACTCATCTCCAGGCGTAGTCGTAACGGCCTCGCCGGTCAGTTGAAAGCTAAGATTCTCCGGGCAGCCTATGAATAATTTGCCACGCCGCCGAAGCTCTTGATTATGTTTGTAAAGCCAAGCCGCTTTTGGAAGAAAATAGCTCTGTGTATCAGGGAGCCGTTCCTCGCGTGGATCAAGCCATAACAGACTCGGGTTCAGGGGTTCGCCTTTTTTATCTAATGCGACTACGGTTGGGCCATTGCCGCTTACTACTATGGCCGTGATTTGATCCCGCTCAGGCAAACGCGATAAAAGTCGAGCAAGTGTCCGTGACCAAGCATGAGCATCCCAGTTGTGAAGCTGAGCAGGATACCCAATGATTCTCTCTCCGGAAGAAGCCACCAAGCTACCGTCCGGAGTTATGGAGCCTGCTTTGATCGCCGAAGTTCCAATATCGATTCCGAGAATTCTAGGTTCACTCACGATGTAACCAGCAGCGCATTACCTTCTCTCCTCTATGCATGCAGTTTTCATACCACAGCAACTGCTTGCGGTCAATATCGTGGAAAAGAGGTTTGAAAGCCTTCGCTCTTATAATGTACACTGCACTGTATCTTTAAGGAGGCCCCAATGTTAACTCAGCGAGTATCTCGCATCGGAATATCTCTGCTTTGCGCTGCGCTTTTTGTCGTACCAGTGGCGCTTTTCCTGGGCTGCGCCCCGGTCGAGGAGGAAGAGGCTGGGCGCCCCTACTCCATCGCGGTCTTTGTCCCCGGTGTGGTTGAAGGTAGCCCGACCTACGAGATGTTGGTGGAAGGTGTCCGTCGGGCCGTTGATGAATCTGAGAACGCGGAAGTGCGCGTAGTTGAGGGAGGCTTTAACCAAGCCGAATGGGCCGGTAGCATTACCTCCTTAGCCGCAACCAACAGTTACGACCTCATTGTCAGTTCAAATCCGTCCTTGCCGGAAATTGCCAATGAAGTCTCCCAGAGCTTTCCAGAGCAGCGGTTTTTGGTACTTGACGGCTACTGGGAGGGGAACCCACGTCTGAGAACGGTTATGTTCAACCAGCGTGAGCAAGCGTATTTGAACGGCTACTTTGCTGGCCTCGTGACCACAGGCGGAATGCCGAACAGCCGCGAGGCGCGCCGAATAGGCTTGCTTGCGGGCCAGGAATACCCCATGATGAACCAGGTCATTCGCCCTGCATTCCTGGAAGGGGCTCAAGCCGTCGACCCCGAGATTGAACTGGATTTCCGTGTGCTCGGAAATTGGTTCGATGCTGGACGGGCGGCCGATCTGGCCAACAGTATGCTTGATCGCGGAGTGGACGTGATTCTCAGTATTGCCGGAGGTGGAAACCAAGGGGTCATTGCCACCGCCCGTGATCGTGACGCGTATGTGTTATGGTTTGACTCATCCGGTTTTCACCATGGCCCCGGCATAGTGATTGGGAGTTCATTGGTCAAGCTTGATCAAGCAGCATATGAACGTACACGTGCAGCCATTGACGGTTCACTTGAGTTTGGTGTCGCCGAGGTGTTAGGCGTTGCCGACGGCTATGTGACCTTCGACAGTGAGGACTCTAAATATACCGAGTATGTGCCCGAAATCATTCGTGCACAGCATGAGCAGCTTATGCAGCGCCTCATGGATGAACCTATGGAGTTCGATATTCCAGGCGCCAACTAAGTACGTATGGAACTCAGACACATAACCAAGCGATATCCAGAAAATGATGTACTTGCGGTAAGGGATGTGTCTTTAGAGCTGCGTGCAGGTGAGATTCACGCTCTCATTGGTGAAAACGGAGCAGGTAAGTCTACCTTGATGAAAATTGCGGCTGGCCTGCTTACTTCGTATGACGGCGAGGTGCGGTCCCGGGCTCCAGACGTATGTCGGTTGGTACAACAACATCCGCAATTCATTCCGCAGCACCAAGTCTGGGAAAACCTTTTTTTGGGGATTGAGCCCCGCACACGCTGGGGCCTACTTAACCAAGAAGCCGCGGTAAGAGACTTCTCCACACTTGCAGGACGGTATGCATTCCCGGTTGAACCGCGCATGCGCGCCGAAGGTCTCTCGGCAGCACAAGCTCAACTTGCGGCTATACTTGGTGCATTGCTGCATAACCCGGATACCCTCATTCTTGATGAACCTACCGCTCCTTGCAGCGATCATGAAACCGCCCTCGTATTTGAAATGATGCGCAGCCTGCGCGACGACGGCCGGGCAGTGGTACTCATCACTCACAAACTACGCGAGGTGATGGAGGTCTCAGACCGGATTACCGTTATGCGTCACGGTAGAGTTGTGGGTAGTCTGCTCACTGCCGACACAACTCTTCATGAACTCTCATCACTCATGATTGGTGAGGACTACCACCGCAGCAGCTCAGACGGAAAATTCGGGTTCTCACGAATTGATTCCGGCACAGCAGCTCGCCATTCACCTGTAGAGAAACAAAACCTGGAAACTGTCACCGTGCAAACATCGCCACCTAATTCTCAAATACCGGAAACTCGGGTAGATCCGGTTTTCGAACTGCATGAGGTAAGCCTTGTGCGCCGCGGCCGCACACTTTTAGAACGGCTGAACTTGAAGCTGTATCCC
>CAZQIK010000231.1:0-4103 GCA_964593085.1 uncultured Spirochaeta sp. | reverse complement strand
CCAGCACCTCGTCCCCGCGTTCTGCCAGGCGGAGTGCCAAGTGGTGTCCAATAAAGCCGGCGGTGCCGGTGATTAGTATTTTCATATGGCTCAAACTATATCACAACGCCCGGAGGCTGCAAGGAAGCCGCAAGGATTGCTTGAATTTTACTGCATTGCGTGGCAGACTACGGAATATGGAATTGGACAAATTTATAAAACGCGTACCTACTCTGGCAGTGCTGGTATTTTTAATTGTAAGTCTGTTTTTGCTGGGCATGGTTGCATCTGCACAAACCCATGCCAACACCCCAAACTCACGCCAAACCTTAGAACCTATTGATGCTCTTGTAAGCTACCACAACAACGACTTCTCGGCCGAGTACACAATAACGCAGTACAGGCCGGGGCAAGGTAACCGCGTAACCAAGGCCTACATGTTTCGCCGCGACCGCGAGGACAAGTACCTCATACTCATTCAAGAGCCTGCGGTTGACCGCGGCAAGGGCTACCTCAAGATTGGCAATGTGCTGTGGCTCTATGATCCGGTGGACCGCCGCTTTAACAGCATTAGCGCCCGTGACCGCTTTCAAAACACCAACGCCCGCAACTCCGACTTCACCCAGTCTACCTTAGCGCAGGATTATGAAATAACTTCACAGCGTCAGGAAAGCCTTGGTGCCTTCAGTACGACGGTGTATGAAATGGAAGCTACGCATGATGACGTGACCTTCCCGCGAATGAAGCTCTGGGTAGATGAAAACAACCTCGTACGCAAGTTTGAGGACTACTCACTCAGTGGGCAACTTATGCGTACCACCGCCATTCCCTCATACCGCCGTATGGGTGAACAGTTTGTGCCGGTGCAGATTGTCATTGAAGATGCCTTGGCAGGCCGCACCATTGACGGTGAGTTCCGCCGCGAGCGCACGGTGATAGCGGTAGCAAAACCAAGTCTGCGCGATGTCCCGGACATGGTCTTTACCCAGCAGTACCTTGAACGCGTGAGCCGTTAGTGTCGGCAGCGCACCAGCTTCCTCTTTGCTAAAGAGTAGCGCTTCTCTCCATGTTGTCCGTGCTTGTGCTCATGCCGCAGTTCATCTGGGCCCAAGACGAAACCGCCGCGGACGCAGAAGAGGGGTGGCCGGATCCGGCCGAGTTGCTTGGTGAAGACGAAGAGGGGGATGATGAGTGGGAGGACGACTGGGCAGGAGACACCGAGGACGAGGTAGATGCCCCGCAGCAGGCCGATTTAGGCGCGGACGACATTGACGACCTGTTTAGTGATCCAAGCGCAGGCATTATTGAAGACGACCCGCAAAGCGAGCCCGATGCGGTAGACGTAGCGGCTATTACAACCGACCCTACACCGCGCTTTAGTGGGCGGGTGCGCACTCGTGGCGGGGTGAATGTTGGTGTCCGGGAGTGGGAAGACACGCCAGGTGAGCTGCGCGATGTATTGGGAGGCAGTGGGCTCTTTGATACGGAGGCAATTCTCCGGCTGGACTACCGGCCTACCTCGTTTCAGCGCTTCTTTGGGTCGCTCAAGACCAGCATGGATGAGAGCACAATGACCTTTTCCAGCCCCGCGGTAGATGAGCTCTTTGTAGACTACACCTTGCGCGAGAACTATTTCTTTCGGGCCGGGCGCCAGTCATTGACCTGGGGCCAAGCACGTCTCTTAGGGAACCCGGCCAACTTTACCAGCAACATTAACAGCGGCATTGCATTGCGCTCGGTAGCGCCACTGGGCCCCTTTGGGGCTACCGGGGTCATTTACTCTACTCGGGCATACCGGACTGATGCAGACGGCAACACCGGGGTGCGCGCATTTGCGTACGCCGGGCTTTTGGAGTATGCCGGACAGCGAAACTCGCTCGGGGTGTCCTCTTACTACCGCTACTTTCGCGACCCGAGTCTGCGGAGTGCGGCCTACTTTAAGACCACTCTGAGCGGAATAGACTTTGCTTTTGAGGGTGTGACTGACTGGGATCTTGAGGCCGCGCGTGAGAGCAACAACGCAGATGATCTTGACCCGGAGTACCAGTTTATTGCCAACGCGCTGTGGGAAAGCTGGTTCTTGCCACGGCTACGCGTCATTACCGAGTATCGCTACGACGGCAGCGTTGAGAGTCCAGAGTCCAATGGCCACCGTGGCGGCGTTGCGCTCCGTCTCCAGGAGCTCTCGTGGACAAGCTGGACGCTCAACCTACGTTGGCTGCATGCCTTTGGCGATGAGTCGGGGCAGCTGGTTTTTGGCGCATCTGGTGATATTGCACCCCGAATAAGCGCAAGTGCTGGCATTCCTTGGAATTACGGCGAGCAAGAGAGTTACTACGGCGGGGATGATGAGGACATACCGGGTGAGTTTTATCTCTCCGGACTTTTTGTCTTGAGCATGACTATATCGTTTTAGACGGCAATAAGGCCGTCGTGGAGACGAATGACACGGTTAGAGAACTCCATGACCATGGCGTCGTGAGTTGAGAACACAAAGGTAGTGCCGTGTTTTTCGTTGAGGCGGCGCATAAGCTCCAGGATGCCGGCACCGGTTGCGGAGTCTAAGTTGGCTGTGGGCTCGTCGGCCAGGACCAGCTGCGGCTCCTTAACAAGTGCGCGAGCAATAGCGACCCGCTGCTGCTGACCACCGGAGAGGCGACCGGGGCGCCGGTCTTCCATACCGCTCAGGCCTACCTCGAATAGGGCCTCACGCGCGCGGGCGTTGCGCTCGGCGGCGGGAGTACCCATAAGGGTAAGGCTAAGCGCCACGTTCTCCAGTGCAGTAAAGACCGGAATAAGGTTAAAGCTCTGAAAGATAAAGCCCATGTGGCTACGGCGGTAGGCGGTGCGCTCGCCGTCTGAGGCAGTGTGGAGTTCCACGCCCCCTACCCGCACGGTACCGGCATCGGGTACATCGAGCGAGCCTATAATATTGAGCAGCGTGCTTTTACCGGAGCCAGAAGGTCCGGCTATGGCGGCAAACTCGCCCGCAGCAATGCGGAGGCTCACCCCACGCAGGGCGTGCACGGCGGTGTCTCCACTGTGGTAGGTTCGTTGTATTTCTGTGCACTCTATCATGGTTGGTGTCTCATCATGCTTGGTAGTTAATCTTTCTGCAACGCCGATGAGGGCTGAAGCCGGAAGGCCGCTCGGAAGGCAGGCTGCAGGCTGCCGGAGACCGAGGCTGCAATAACTGTAGCCAGGATAAGCAGCGGCCAGAATGCCGGTACGCTCCAGCTCAGCTGGCCATCCACAAGAAAGAGCTCAGCTACCGGGTTACCTTGCAGGTCAACAAGCCGACGAGCAGCTTCCAACAGCAGCATCCCGACAGGAATACCCATAGCGGTAGCGCTGAGGCCCATGATAGCCGCCTCGCTCACAAAAAGGCGCAAAGTAGAACTACGGGTAAGACCAAGTGCTCGCAGTGTGCCGATCTCTTTTGTGCGCTCAAAGGTAATCATGACGTAGGTGTTAAACACACCAATAGTGACAATAGCCAGGAACAACGCTACTGCCGCCCCAGCAATAATAGTGAGGGCGTTCAGAAGATCATTTACTTCATCTAAGTGCGCCTCAAGCGTCATAATGCCCAAGGCCTGCTCACCCCCGGCCATTTGTGCAAGCGCCTCCGAGCGATTATCGCGGCTACGCCAGACCGGCATAACGTTGAGCTCAAGCTCGTGGTGAAGGTGCTCGTACAGCAGCGCAGCAACGCGTTCTTGGTCACGGCGATCTTGTAGATGGAGGCCAATTTCACTTACGGCTGCCGCAGGTAGCTCGCGGGCACGGTTTAAGGTCTCGCGGTCCAGGTAGCTAACGTAGCCAAAGAAACTATGCTCTTCAAAGATACCCGAGACAATTAGGTTTACCGTGTTGCGCCGGCCGCGGTTGGTGGTGAGTGCCAGAAGAATCTCATCACCCACTCGCGCACCCAAACGTTCGGCCACAGCGGCCGATATCAGCACGGCAGACTCGGGAGGTATGGCTGCCGCATCTTGCGGCGGGTCGGGGCTCGGCAGCCCCCCCTCTAGGAAAATCAAACTGCCTAAAATATCGCCCCCCACCCCCCCCTCTACACCCGCCCGACGGCGCTGGGTGATTTAGCCACCCGCAAAAAACAACAT
>CAZQIK010000230.1:0-4128 GCA_964593085.1 uncultured Spirochaeta sp. | reverse complement strand
AGCGGTAGATACCGAAACCGAAGAGCGCATTTTGGCTGACCTGCTACAGTATCGAAAAGACAAAACGACCGTTATAGTTTCACACCGGGTTTCTACCCTCCAGCGCGCCGACATTATTGTGGTCATTGAAGCAGGTCAGGTTTCGGAAAGCGGAACACACGCTACCTTGCTTAATAGCCACGGTTTCTACGAACAGGTGTATCGGATCCAGCAGCTTGAGCGCACCGGGCGCTCCGGGCATGCGAGAGCGTAGGGCGGAAGGAATGGAAGAAGAGAAAGTTATCAAGGGTTATGACCCGCTCATAATGAAGCGTCTCCTGGCCTTTCTGCGGCCCTACAAGCTCGTTACCGCCTTGTCGCTCATAGCACTTCTCATAGCAACTGTTGGTGAGCTCCTCCTCCCGGTTGTGTTGCAACGAGCCTTAGACCACCATGTACTGAACCGTCGGCGCGCAGTCGATTCCTCGGTAGAGCTTCCAGGCGATATAGAACCGGAACAGCGGACGCTCATTGGTGATGAGTTCTTTATTACCGAAAGTGCATTAACCGCCTTGTCACGCGCGGATCGACGTGCCTATGAAGAAGCAGGCCTCATTGACGATTTTCAATATATTGTTGTTCCACGGCCAGCGGATGTGAGTACGGTGCGCGACGTCGATTCGCTCCTTGGTGACACGCATGTGGCTATTCCACTACAAAGCTTCTCAGATCTTCCGCTACAATTGCAGCTTGAACTACGAAGTGCGGACCTAGCCGGGCTGAGGCGCAGCGGTCTCCTGTTTCTTGTAATTCTTATAGCGGTGTTGCTATTCGGATTTATTCAGGTGTATTCAATGGCGATCATTGGGCAACGTGTCATGATGGATCTACGATTGCAACTCTTTGATCACACCATGCACCAGTCTTCAGCTTACCTTTCACGGAATCCGGTAGGCCGCATCGTAACTCGACTCACCAACGATGTAGAAACGGTAAACGAGTTGTTTACTTCGGTCCTTATGGAACTTGTAAAAGATATTGCACTCATGCTCGGCGTCATTATTACGTTATTTGCCCTCAATCGACAGTTAGGCTTGGTGACCCTACTCACTCTCCCACCGGTAATCGTATTAACCGAGTTTTTTCGTCATCGAGCGCGAGACGCCTTTCGTTCGGTGCGACTGCGAGTGTCCGCAATGAACACGTTTCTCTCGGAACATATATCCGGGATGTCGGTCGTGCAACTTTTTGCCCGAGAGCACGCAGTAGGCAGAACCTTCACGGCAAACAACGACAAGCTTCTGACCGCCAATCTGGGCGAGATGTATGTGTTCGCAACCTTCCGACCGCTCATTGAGTTCCTTGCCGCGACGTCAATCGCGGTGGTTATTTACTTTGGTGCCGGTTTTCTGCTGGACGGTGCCATAACACTTGGGGTTCTCATTGCGTTTCTGAACCTTGTTCGGCTCTTCTATCAACCTGTGCGGAATATTTCCGAGAAGTTCAATCTACTGCAAAGTGCAATGGCAGGAGGCGAGCGGGTTTTTCACCTCCTTGACGAACGAGAACGTATTCTGGACGAGCCAAGCGACCCACCGCTTTCGCACCATGAATTCCAGGGGACAATTGAGTTTCGTAACGTTGAGTTCGCGTACCTACCCGGAGAACCGGTACTGCAGAATCTGTCCTTTACGGTGCCAGCCGGTAAGACCGCCGCGGTGGTGGGTTTTACTGGGGCCGGTAAAACAACCATTGTGAACCTGCTCACACGACTTTGGGATGTGGAGTCCGGGGCGATATTCATAGACGGACAAGACATTCGCACCATCCCTCTGTCCGAGTTGCGCAGTCTCATTCAGCCTATACAGCAGGACGTCTTCCTGTTTAACGACACGATTCGCAACAATCTGACTTTGGGAGCCCCATTCTCCGATGAAAGAATCATATCCGCAGCAAAGGCGGTACAAGCACATACCTTTATTGAGGCACTTCCGGCCGGTTACGACACCGTGCTTGCGGAGCAGGCCGTGAACATATCTACCGGACAAAGACAGTTACTCTCATTGGCGCGGGTAGTTGCGCATGACCCAAAGATACTCATTCTTGACGAGGCAACTGCAAATATCGACACCCAGACTGAGCAGTCGATTCAGCAGGCAATGAACACGGTACTTCAGGGTCGTACATCGATTGTTATTGCGCACCGGCTCTCCACAATTCGAACTGCCGATACAATTCTAGTGCTGTCTGCTGGCGAGCTCTTAGAACAGGGGCAGCATGAAGAGCTGCTTGCAAAAGGTGGCCTCTACGCCTCGTTGCATGACTTACAGTATCTCGATACTTGAGGCTGCCTCTCGTACACTCCATCGGCTATTCTGCTTGTCATAGAAATAGTCGCCGTCCTTGAGAATAATGCTGCGTCCCTCACTGCCGAGTACTCGAATCTGTCGCGTCAGAACGTTGACATCAACTACGCGAAATTGATCACCCTCAAAGTGAACTCGATTACCTTCGTCCGGAAGTGTCTTACGCTCACTGCGATAAAAGTCGTATTCGTAAGCTAAACAGCAGAGAAGTCGACCACATGATCCAGAAATTTTCATTGAGTTGAGCGAGAGATTTTGCACCTTTGCCATCTTGATTGAGACCGGTTTGAGTTTATCAGTCACTCCATGACAACAAAATCCGCGCCCACAAACCCCCTTCCCGCCGACAAAACGTGACTCGTCGCGAACGCCTATTTGGCGCAGCTCTATGCGCATGCGAAAACGACTGACGAGTTCCTTTACCAGATCACGAAAATCTACCCTGCCGTCGGCAGTAAAGAAAAATACAATTTTGGGTTCATCTATGAGGTAGTGTACCGACACCAGTTTCATATCAAGACCGGTTGCTATAATTTTTGCCCGAGCAACCTCACGTGCCTCATACTCAAGTTCCAGATTCGACTCGTAACTTGCAAGATCCTGGTCGCCAGCAATTCTGTCGATTGTGAGAATCTCTTTCCACTGAGTTGCGTTCTCCTCATCGACCGGACCCAGTACAAGTGCAAGATCGGATCCATACTTCGTGGGAACCATAACACAGTCATTCGTACGTAGATCATTGGTATCTGGCATCCGACACAGCGCCGTCTCACTCGTGTGTAGCATTCGCACAAGTATATATCTGGTCGACTCTTTGTCTTGAGCCGCCAAAGTTCGGAGTGCTTGTTCACCCATTTGAACTCGTAAATCTTCCATATTGTTGTTCTTCCTTCTCTATTACCACTGCACTACTGCAGTACCACTGCACTACTGCAGCAGATTTATCAACAGACCTTCAATTTCCTGTACACGCGCTAACAGCGCGAGAGGCTCGGCTTGAGTCGCCATAAGAGCACCTGCAAGCTTATCGAGTTTTTGGTCAACAACCGCGACGGTGGTAAACCGTTTACGGTTCATTACATGTGCTCCACTCTCTGTTTCCTGAACTTCCAAGCCATCACTTACAACTATCTGCAAGAAAGCGCGAACCGCGTCCCGATAGTGCTCCAGGTTCACCAAAGTATGAGCACGAACAAGTTCTTCGCCCAGCACATGAATAGTGTCCAGAAGCTCTTCGGCTTGAGCACGCCCGCTTGCGGCTCTATCGCTTTGAAGTCGGTTTCGGGTAATTTCACCTACGGCATCTACCGTCTCTGGGCGTAGCATGTGCGAGAACCCACCCTTTTCCGACGATGCAGCGCCATCTGTCTTCTTTCGTTTCCGTCGTTCGTTGTCCCGAAGACCAAAAAACGAACCCGGTTCAATGCGATCCACAAAGCCTCCATAATTTCCGCAACTGCTCCGGCGCCTACTCTTTACGCCCCGAAACCGGGAGTTCCTTGTGCCCATCCACCGAACTGTGAGCCTCCGGCGATTGTGCACCCGACCGACGCTGTTGCACCTCGGAGAAGAGCAGGAAGGGACGCTTCTTACGCGTTCGACCCTGCATCGGCGCACGCTCACCTGCACCGCTAATCTCCATTACTCCGTCAAGAAGCACGCCGTCCTCTGCAACGAGACGGGGAGCGTGAATGTCTGCTAACACCAATGCCGACGATAACACGATTACTGTTTCAGCGGCATAAATACTTCCCCGAAGCACACCGCCTACAACAACCGTTCC
>CAZQIK010000229.1:0-4139 GCA_964593085.1 uncultured Spirochaeta sp. | reverse complement strand
CCAGATCTCCCGGCACCAGGACTACCGGAGCGATGTCTCCAGGTCTACAACGAATATGCTTCTGTACTTCTTCTTGACTCATCTTCCGCTCCTTAGCTCGGTGTATCTTTGTCTCACTATAGTAGCAGATGAAAAGAATGAGCGAATACAGAGCGTTGGACTTCACCCAAAAACATGGTACCGTCTACAACGATGTCTGATGATAGCAAAAAACTGCACATTACAAACGGCACCGTTGTAAGCATGAATCCTACGCGCGACATTTTCCGCAACGGCACCGTCTGCGCAAATGACGGAGTCATCAGCTACGTTGGTGAGAGTTCCTGCGCCCCAAATCCAGCTGGTGCCGAACTGGTCGATGCCGACGGCGGACTCATCATTCCAGGACTCATTAACACCCACACTCACATAAGCATGTCGGTCTTCCGCACCTTGGCCGACGACATGGCGGACCGCCTGAAGCGCTACCTCTTTCCGCTTGAGGCACGTTTTGTCACCCAGGACCTCGTGTACTGGGCGGCACTGCACACGCTGCATGAGATGATCCGCGGGGGTACGTCGACATTTGCCGACATGTACTACTTTGAGGAACAGGTGGCCGAGGCGGTTGAGCAGGCTGGCATGCGCGCGATCCTTGGCGAAACGGTAGTGAACTTCCCGTCCCCAGACGCCCCGGAACCCTATGGTGGGCTTGGCTACTTCAAAAGCTTTGCACAGCGCTTTCATGGACACCCTCTGATTACCCCGTGCCTGGCGCCGCATGCCCCCTACACGCTTGATGATGAACACCTATCACTCATTGCCGCCGTGGCGGACGAGTTCGATGTACCGGTCATGAGCCACCTTGCCGAGATGGATTTCGAGGTCTCGGCACTGGCCGAGAAGTACGACGAAACCCCGGTGCAGTACTATCGCCGCCTTGGGCTCTTAAGCCCACGACTGATTGCCGCCCACTGTATACATGTCACACCTGAAGATATCGATCTACTCTCAGATGCCGACTGCGGCGTTGCCCACAATCCTGTTGCCAACATGAAGGCTGGCAAGGGAACGGCCCCGGTGCCGCAGTTCCTAAGCCAGCAGCTCCGCGTCGGGCTGGGAACCGACGGACCAATGAGTGGCAACACTATGGACATGGTGCACGTGGCGTCGGCCGCCGCCAAGGTCCACAAAATGGCCGGTCGCGACCGCACCCTTGTGCCAGCGGCCACAGCCTTTGAGCTGGCGACAATCGGTGGCGCCCGCGCCCTGCATATGGAAGACAGCATCGGCAGCCTGGAACCCGGCAAACGTGCCGATATCGCTCTTGTGTCGCTTGACGCGCCCCACATGTTTCCGGTCTTTGACCCTTACGCAGTGCTGGTTTACTGCGCAGGCCCGCAAGATGTCCGCGACTTGTTTGTTAACGGCCGTCGGCTTCTGCAGGACTACACCCCGGTCACCATTAACCCGTTAGATATACGAAAACAGCTTGGAAACATAGTTGAGGGAGTTCGCATAGGCTTGAAAAGCCTATAGGATGGTGAGCATTGGATCTGTGACCTTGGCCTTTGTGGCCAGACGCACGGATGGAACGAAAGGTACTGTAAGGAGGTACTACATATGCAACACGCAGGAAAGCACATAATTGTGTTCGCAATTCTTTTACTGATAGTAACACCGGTTGTGTTTGGCGAGGGCGCTCCTGAACGACCCGCGTCCGACGACATGGTCTTGGCCTTGGGGTCCGACCCCGAGCACTTGAATCCGGCTATTACTACCGGGTATCCGGTTGCAGCGGTGACGGCGGACGTTTATAGCGCCCTGGTCTGGCGGGACAATGAAGGCACACCGCAGCCTGATCTAGCACGCTCCTGGGACGTAAGTGAAGACGACACCGTATTTACTTTTCAGTTGCATGAGGACGTACAGTGGCATGACGGTGAGCCGTTCACCAGTGCCGATGTAAAGTTCACCATGGAGGAGGTCTTGTCGCAGTATCACGGCCGCTTTGAGCGAATTTACAGTCGCATTGAGAGCATTGAAACGCCCGACGACACGACCGTGGTCATAACCCTCACCGAGCCTTATGCACCGTTCCTGATTTCGCTGACGGTTTTTGACGCACCCATTCTTCCGCAGCATATTTTTGAGGGTGAAAACGTGCTGGACCACGCGGCAACAACCGCACCGGTTGGAACCGGTCCGTATCGTTTTGTGAACTGGGACCGTGGAAACCAGATTGTTCTCGAGCGCAACGAGAACTACTTTGGTGAGGCGGCTAACATTTCGCGGGTCATTTTTCAGATGATTCCAGATCAGAACGCCCGCACCGTGGCGCTGCAAACAGGTGAGGTTGACTACATATGGGGCTTCTATCTGCCAGCTGCAGGCCTGAGTGAGCTACGTGCCGACCCAAATGTTGAGGTTTGGCAGGGGGTCCGCATTCCGGCACTCCACTTCCTCTTTGTCAACAACGACAGCGAACCGCTGGATGATCCGCTGGTACGTCAAGCCCTGATGCACGCCATTGACCGTGAGCTCATTGTGGATCTTGCCATGGAGGGTCTTGGTGATACTGAGATTGGACCTATGGGCAGTGCGTATCCGTACCTCTATGACGAGTCTTTTGATCTGAGCAACCTGTATCCCTACGACTTGGAGGGTGCGCAGGCTCTGTTGGACGAAGCAGGCGTTGGTGAGTTTGAGCTGAGCATTGTATACGACTCCGGGCGCCCCGCGTTTGCCGATGCCGTAGCTATCATGCGTGACAGCCTGAGCAACATTGGTGTAACTCTGGACCTGCAGCCGCAGGAGCGCTCGGTCATGATCGAGTCGGTCTACATGCAACGCGAGTACGATCTTTCTATGCAGTCCTTTACCTCCGGTGGCGACCCCTCAATCGGCTACCACCGAATTTACATTACGCAGGAGTTTGGAACTCCCTTTGTGAGTGCAACCGGCTACTCCAACCCGGAGGTAGACGAGCTGCTTAGCGAGGCGGCAACCACAGTCGATCTTGGCAGACGTGGTGAGCTCTACCGCGAGGCGAATGCAATTCTGGCGGAGGATCTGCCCTTGTTTCCTCTCTTCGAGGAGATGTCGGTCGAGGCCAACGCCCGCAGTCTTACCGGTCTACGAGAATCGCTCGACGTTCGGGATCAGATAAGCCGCGCCCGCTGGGCGGAATAACACCGGCTCCTGTAGATCCTCTAAAGCACATCGTGGCCAGCCGCATATGCGGCTGGCTGCTTCACAAGCCTAAAGGAATAAAGAGTGTCTGGAAGTGGCGCAGGTATGAGCCTGTGGCGGTATGCGGCGCTGCGTATTGTGCAGTCTCTACCGCTTATTCTCGGTATTATCGTCATCAACTTTCTCCTCATTAACTTGGCTCCCGGAGATCCGGTGACGGCGCTCATAGGCGAGTTCCCTGCGCCTGCAGAATATATCGAGACCGTCCGGGAGCAGTTTGGACTGGACCAAAGCCTTGGTATGCGGATGTTGACCTACATTGGCAACATACTTCAGGGAGAGCTTGGGTTTTCGTTTAACTACCGGGTACCGGTACTCGAGCTTGTTCTGGACCGCTTGGGACGCACCCTGGTTCTCATGATCACTACCATTGTGTTTGCCACCGCGGTTGGGCTTGGGCTTGGCATAATGGCGGCAAAATGGAAGGACTCTCCCTTGGACAAGCTGGCGGTTGGGTTTGCCACGGTCGGCTACTCTATTCCGGTATTCTGGTCCGGCCAGCTTCTTATCCTCCTCTTTGCGGTAAGGCTTGGCTGGTTGCCGTCCTCAGGTTTGAGGAGTACCCGAATAGCGTATGAGGGCTTTGCACTGTACGGCGACATGGCGCGGCACATGATACTGCCTGTGCTGGCACTCTCGCTCAGATACATCGCGCTCACCACTCGCCTTACCCGGTCGAGTCTGATTGAGACGCTCAACTCCGACTATGTGGTTGCTGCACGTACTCGAGGGATTCCAGCAACACGCATACTTTGGAATCATGGGCTGCGGGCGGCAGCTACTCCGATCATTACCATCATTGGATACCACTTTACCTTCATTGTTGCCGGTTCGGCGCTTGTTGAGACGGTATTTGGATGGCCAGATCGGAAGAGCACACGTCTGAACTCCAGTCACGTGAAACGATC
>CAZQIK010000228.1:0-4158 GCA_964593085.1 uncultured Spirochaeta sp. | reverse complement strand
GCCGAGTGCGCAAGTGCCCGATACAACAAAGCCTGCCGAACAAGCTCACTGTTCTCACGGTCGGCAAGGAAGTTTCCAAACGCCGTTTGTGCGTCGGTATATCGTCCCAGATGGTAATTGGAGAGGCCCTGCCAAAACGGTACAAACTCAAGAAACTGTGTCGAGCGAAACCGGGTCTCTACACGCCGCAGTGCTACAAGGGCTTCCTCGTGACGGCCCAAACGGCTGAGAGTCACACCTCGACGAAACTGTGAATCCGGCACATGCGTCGAGCCCGGGTAGTTCGTGATGAGTGCATTGTACCTGTCCAGCGCAAGTTCATAGTCCTGCACCCGAAAACGCGCCTCGGCTTCCTGGAAAATAGTGCGATCAGCTGCGTTTTGTGAGTACCCCATCTGCACGAGCACCACGAGAAATACGAGAAGCAAGAGTTTTTTCATCTTAGATTGAGTGTACTCCGTATGATGCTGATTTTCAACGCGGGACTACTCCCCCGTACTGCCGATGTTTGGGGGAGCGTATCGGTTGTCGGCTCTAACTCGAACCAGATGTATGAACTCGGATTCATAGCGCCGCCTTAGAGATACCAAACCGGACTCAATATTACGCTCCATAACCACTACCCGAAATATGCCGTTCGTATCAAAGTACGGAAATAACACCGCTACGTGGGTATGTTGCCGCAGCACGGGTTCTTCACCAAAAGGTCGGTTAAGCGACGCTAAATAAAAATACCCAGGCTCAGAGACAGCAAGTAAATACATAATCCGGCCAATTTGCGAAACCGGATACCCAACGCCGTCAGTATAGCGCGAGTACGGCACAGAAATCACGTCCGCTGCGCGCGGATCGATGTCTGAATCCGGCACTTCGGTACCATGCGCATGCAAACTATACGCCGCGATGGCAAGATTGCGGGTCCAGTCAAGACCGAAATATGGGTCGCGAAACTCATCATGTTGCAACCCCCATCTATGCCCTCGATGGTCCGGATGTTTTCTTGTTAGTTGGTCGATACTGAGGTAGCGGCCGGTGATTGGTTCTACAATTCCGTCCACGATCCACTTGGCAAAGCCTGAACAGTTAAACCCGGGTTCCTGATCCTGAAGAACGAGTGACTCAATAAAAACCAGGTTTCCATCCTCGTCCATGGCACCATCTTCGGCATCGGGTAGATCATCTAATGCTGCACGGGCGGCTCGCACCATCGTCTCCACTGTCGCGTACTTTTCTTTTCCGCCCCCCGGAAAAAGCGCAGGCCAGTCGACTGTACGACGTGTCAGTTCCATGATTCGGCGGAGCGGCTCACGGAGAACCTGCTCAAAACTCAGCGGAACCGGAATATTGCGCGAGGTTTCGATGCCACCAATATGGAGATCCATTCGAGAACGTTGTCCATGGGGAAAAATCCGAAGATAATATCCCGGGTCACTGCGAAGAAAAACCTTCACCTGATCCGGCTCTGTTGCTCCCAACGGACGTCTCACAATGTAACTCCCGGCGCCCCAAACGGGATACCTGCCGAAGCTCTCATTGAGAAAAAGCAGATAGAGATAATCCCCCTCTAATCGCGTTTCAACCCGCACCCGATGCTCCCAACTACGCTGGGACTCGATTCTTTGTACGAAACTGCGCAGCTCGGAGTCAGGCTCCTTTAGCAGTGTCGCCAATTCCCGCCGCACCTCACTGTTATCTGGCACCAGCTCACCAACGCGGGTATCAAATGCCGGGGCAATTACCGGGGCAACGGCAAGCATGAGAATAATGCTCGTGCAGAGTGTATTCGGTATGAAAGAAAAAAAAGGGGGCTTTGGCAGCATGCAGCTTACTCTCCTTGGGCGGCCACCACCGAGTTTTCGGTCCAGTAGTAAAGGTCAATTACACGCAGACCCAAGCGTGCCGTCCTTTTAGAGATATCGGTATGAGCGCCCTTGGAGTATAAGGGCGAATCAAAGCGCACCCGTAAGGGAAGAGGCCCGGATGGCCTATGTAGCAGGGTTGGAAGCAGTATCATTTTACCAGTAGGACTGTAACGCCCCTCTGCCAAACGCTCCGCCTCAATGCAAAGCTCCGCACCCTCGTGTTTCTGGAGTGCCGCAAGCCCAATATCGAACAACTGCTCCGGAGGTTGCAGTAACGAAAACACCCAGACTCTGTTGTTCTCGAGCCTTGTCACTTGCTCACGAAGGCTCCCGTTGCCGAGGAGTAACATACCGGCGGTTTGCGGGTCGTAAAAACATGCCGGAGTCCGTTTGCCTTCAGCCGGCATAAGAAGACCGTCCTCAGTGAGCACCGGGATATCCTGCACCGTTACAAATGAAACCCGCCCCGGCGCCAGACCAAAGTTTGCCCGTGCAGCAAAGAGGCGTTCGATAGAGTCGCGACGTGAGACATGTACTGGCAGAAACCAGAAGACCGGGCGACCATACTCATACTCTGCAGCCCTTAGTAGTTCCGCCCACTGTTCAAAGAGCCGTTTTTCTTCGCCGAAGTTCTCCCATGACTCAAAGCGGCTCAGACGGAGCTCGGGAGTAAAAATTGCTTGTCCGCCACGATACAGTTCATCCTCAATCACGTGGTGGGCCGTGTCCGGCGCCTCACTACGTAGTCTAATAGGTATTTTAGTGTCCTGACCTTGTATCGGGGTGCGGGTGCTTCTAAGGTGGTTCAGCAGATACTCCCGCAACTGCTCGTAATTGCTGCGGCCCATTTGTTCTAGAGCCCGAACGACCGTATAACGCTCACGGGGGGAACTTTGCTCTATCCCGCGAAAGAGTAACTCCTGGTCGTTCCAGTCACGTGGTGGTGCAAATAGTGCTTTTTCTACGGAGGCGGCGGACACATCTGCAAGAAGTGGAAGCAGCTGGTCCCGCACAGCTTGAAGCCGCGCCTTGTGTCCGGCTCCGGCGCCGGTCAGTTCATTCAGTATGCGATCTGAAGCTCCGCGAACAGTGTGCCCGGCCTCGTGCACGAGATACCGCACCCGCAGTAAAATTTGAAGATCCCGCCCGGAGTACACGCGGCGCCCAAAATTATCCTTTGCCGGAGTGACGAGAGGTATTTCTTGCTCCCAATACCGAAGCACATGTTGCTTTACACCGAGAATCTCAGCGACCTCGCCAATCGCGTACTCACGCATTTATTTTCGCTTTTGCTCCCGCAACTCAAGTCGTATTGGCACCGAACTCAGGCCAAACTCCTTGCGAATACAGTTCATAAGATACCGCCGGTAGTGTTCCGGAAACCCGCGGGTGCGGTTCACAAAGGCAACAAAGAGAATGGGCGATGTCTCAGGCTGTGTCATGTAGCGAATTTTTAACGGATGTCGCTGTACCAACGGTGGTGGATTCGTCTCAACCCAACGCTTGAGCGCCGCGTTAAGACGGCCGGTGTCCACGTGGAACTGCTGTTGCCGATGTACCTTGAGAACGGTCTTGAGCAATCCATCTATTCCGCGCTTTTCAACCACCGACAACGGTACAATTGGCGCAAACTCAAGAATAGGAAATATGAACCGTACTCGATCAATCATGGCCTGTTCTAGATTGCTGATAGGGTCTAATAAATCCCATTTGTTAAGTGCAAGAATGACCGCACAACCACGGTCTATGACCAAGGAGGCAAGTCGCTTATCTTGTTCGGCGACGTTATCTACGGCATCGATCATCAACACGACAACATCTGCCTGTTCGGCAGCTTGAATAGACCGATTCACCGAGTAGTACTCTACATCGTCATGTACCTTATTCTTGCGGCGAATTCCTGCGGTATCCAGCAACTGAATATGCACGCCACGATGTATGAACTCCGACTCAATCACGTCACGAGTTGTTCCCGGTATACTCGAGACCAAAGAAAACTCGCCGCCAGTTAGCAGGTTGGCCAAACTTGATTTCCCGGTATTTGGCCGCCCTATGAGCGCGAGTTTAAGTGGCTGGTCTGCGGCACTTGTGGCTGCTAATGCCTCCTCTGCAGCTATCTCCGGCTCTGGTAATGGGAATCGAACTGCCAGCACCGCCAGCACGGCTTCCTCAAGCTCTTCACGACCAAGACCATGAGTCGCTGAAACCCCGACAACCCGTGCAAATCCGTACTCGTAAAACGCTGCAACAAGATTTTCCCGCTCTAGATCGGAAGAGCGTCGTGTAGGGAAAGAGT
>CAZQIK010000227.1:0-4161 GCA_964593085.1 uncultured Spirochaeta sp. | reverse complement strand
AAAAAAGTATGGCTGAAGGACAACAAACCTCGCAGGAACGCATTGGTGAGTTTCTGGTAAAGATTGGGGCAATGAGCCCGGAACAGCGGGCGGAGGTTCTTGAACAGCAAAAAAAAGAGCCCAACCGCCTCTTTGGAGAGATAGCGGTTGAGCTCGGCTATATCAACGACGACGCCGTAGATACATTTCTCGGTCGCAATAAATAGCGTATAGCGTAGCGAGCCTTAGGCCCCCCTGCGAGCACCATCACCGTAGCTGCGACTGCGGCCACCACCGTTACTGGGGCGTCCACCACCACGATAGCCACCACCGTTGCCACCACGTCCGCCGCCGCTACTGGGTCGGCCGCCGCTGCGTCCACCATTGGGGCGGCCGCCACGACTTCCACCGCGACCAGCAGCACGTGGTTCAGGCGCGTCAAAATGGAACGCATGGTCGCTATCTACGCGTACCGAACTTTTAATGAGGCGTTCGATAGATCGCAGTGAACCAATTTCATCACGATCACACATTGACAATGCCGAGCCGTCGGCCCCTGCACGTCCTGTACGGCCAATGCGGTGAATGTAGGTTTCGGCCTCGTTTGGCATCTCAAAGTTCACTACATGTGATATTGCATCGACATCAATTCCACGTGCTGCTACATCGGTAGCAACCAGCACCTGAATGCGGCCAGCGCGGAATGCATCCAAAGCACGTCGACGTGCACTCTGGTTTTTGTCGCCGTGAATTGAGTCACTTTTGATGTTGTGCTTCTCAAGCATCATCGACAACCGTGAGGCTCTATGCTTGGTACGGGTAAACACAATGGTGCGGTGCATGCCGCGTTCGGCAATGAGGTTCAGGAGCAACTCGTTTTTGTTGCCATGCTCGACGAACATCACGCTCTGATCAATACTCTCCACCGGTAGGGTGCTTGTGCCACACTCAATGTGCTCAGGGTTGTTGAGGATGGACTCGCCCAGCGCTGCAATCTCGCGCGCCATAGTGGCAGAGAACAGTGCGGTTCGACGGTCTTTTTCGGTCATTGCACAAATGCGACGAACATCGGGAATGAATCCCATATCCAGCATTCGGTCGGCCTCGTCCAGCACCAGGAAGTGGACACGTTCAAGCGATACATGGCGCTCGTTAATGAAGTCGAGAAGTCGTCCGGGAGTTGCAACCAAAATATGGGGTTGCTCAGCCAAAAGCCGCTGCTGGGTTGGCTTCGGGGCACCACCGTACACAACGGTGTGACGAATTTTCATTTTTGCGCCGTAATCACGAATGCTGTCGTTAATCTGAATGGCAAGCTCACGAGTAGGAGCAAGTACTAAAGCAAGGGGCATGGCGGGAACCGAAGGAACCCGGACCGGGCCCTGTGAGTTACCGTAGCGACCTCCACGAGAGTCTCGACCGCCGTAGCGCCCGCCACGTGAGTCTCGGCTGCCTTGTCCGCCGCGACCACCATTATCGTAGCGGCCACGTCCGTTTGATCGGCCACCATTGCTTGAGTCGCCGTAGCGACCGCTTTCGGGTCCGACCGTGGCGGGTTTCTCCATTGCGCTGTCCTGAGCAATAGAAATTGCCAGCTGCTGAAGCAACGGAAGGACAAATGCCGCGGTTTTACCGCCGCCTGTCTGGGCTGTTGCCATGAGGTCGCGTCCTGAGAGAAGGACAGGTATAGAACGAGCCTGTATCTCGGTAGGCTCGGTGTAGCCTTGGATCTGAACTGCATCAAGAATTGGCTGGATAAGTTCCAGCTCTGAAAAAGACTTAGGGTACATGAAATTCCTTTGTGTACAGTTCAGCCCATATATAGCAAGTAGCTACGGCAGAAGTGCACGGGTTTAGTATTGCGGTTTTGGATATCACTTGAAAACGCGGATCCCGAGTAGGGCGGTTAGAACAACCGGAATGACGGGCTATCGGCAGGATTCCGTGAGACCACGGTTCGCTTAGACGAAGTACAGCACGCTATTCAAAAGTTGTCAAGCGGTAATATCAGGCTAAAACGAACGGCAAGCTGGCAATTGAAGAACCTTGAGTGTTCCACTATAGTTTGGGCGTGCATGACTACATCCATGAGCTTCTGAAACAAACCAGCCGCACCTTTGCGCTCTCCATAGAACGACTGCCGCAGCCATTGTGCAATTATGTTGGCACCGCGTATCTGCTGTTTCGAGTCTCGGACTACCTTGAGGACAACTACACGCTCCGAGCCGCCCGCAAGGCTGACCTTCTGTACCTGTGGGATCACGTGCTTGCTGGCCGCGAGCCGGTACATCGACTTGTTGAGGAGCTCAAACATGATACTCATGACTATGTGGACCCCGAGTGTAAGGTGGCTCACGAATGCGCCGAACTCATTCACGTGCTTATGGAGTTTCCGGTCGATGTCCGCCGCGCGATCGTTGGACGTCTGCGGAAGACGACTCGCGGAATGGCACGTTGGCAACTACGTGGTGTTCGTGTAGAGACCGAGCACGATTTAGACGACTACATGCATCACGTGGCGGGAGTTGTTGGGTACCTGGTGACCGACCTATTTGCCGACGCGCATCCACGTATTGCTGAGCGGCGCTGTGAACTGTTGCCGCTTTCCCGTGAGTGTGGACTGGGGTTGCAGAGCGTTAATGTAATCCGGGGTCTGAAGAAGGATTACGAACGTGGTTGGATTTACGTTCCTCGGAGTTTTTGTGCGCCCTTTGACATGGAGCCCGCTGATCTCTTTGCACCTGAGCACCGGGAGAATGCGCTGCTTGTTGTCGGTCAATTGATAGACAAGGCCGAGCGGCACCTGCGTGCTGCGTGTGCCTATGTTGAACGCTTGCCGCGGCGACATCACCGTATTCGCTTGTCCTGCATGTGGCCCATGTTCTTTGCCGCAGCAACCCTTGCAGCTACCCGCAGCCGCGAAGCGGCTCTTACCGCCGAGGTCAAGATAAGCCGCACCCAGGTCGCTATTATTGTTGCCAAGTCCGTCAAATATGGCTGGCGCAACGGCTGGGTGCGCGGCTATCTGGACAAGCTGCTAGCGGGCAGGTTCTAAATGAGCATAGTAACAGTGGGCAGCTCTTCCACAGGCAGCTTGTCCCCGGGAACCTCGTCCACGGGCAGCTCTTCCACGGGAACGATATAGATGGGTGTTCTTTTTGCGGCGCTGGCCGCGCTGCTGTTTGGCAGTGCCGACTACGCCGGTGGAATTGCTACGCGGCGCAACTCGGTCTACGCGGTATTGTTGTTGTCACAAGCGGTAGGGTTGATGCTGGCGCTTGCTGCTGCGCCGCTGCTTGGGGCCGTCACGGGGGCGGCTGGCGCTACCGGTGCCGGGGCTGGCATGGCCGCCGGGGGCGCCTCTGCCGGATCCGGTGCTGGCGCTACCGGTGCCGCCTCTGCCGTGGCCGCCACCTTCACCGCCGGTGTCATTCTCACCAGTGCGGATATGCTGTGGGGCGCGGCTGCAGGCCTTGCGGGTGCCTTGGGTTTGGCCTTTTTGTATAAGGGTCTTGCCCGCGGGGTCATTGCTGTGGTGTCGCCGCTGGCCGCGGTGGTTGGGGCGGCGGTGCCGGTTCTGGCCGGAGTTGTGCTGGGGGAGCTTCCCGGCCTCCTGGGGCAGCTTGGCATAGCGGTGAGCATTCCCGCAATTTTTTTGCTGGGCTGGGAGCGCGTGGGGACGCGTGCACGTTCCGAGGTGTTGATGTCGGTGCGCTACGGCAGTATCGCGGGCCTTTGCTTTGGTGTTTTCTTTATTCTGATATCCCGGCCCTCTGCGGCTGCTGGCATGTGGCCCTTGGTGGCGGCTCGAGCCGCTGCGCTTCCGGTGTTGCTGTTTCTCATTGTTGCCGGTCGGCGTCCTCTCCGTGTGGCCCGCGTTGGAATGAGTGCGGTAATTCTTGCTGGCGCCCTTGATATGTCGGCCAACATCTCGTTTGTTCTAGCCTCACACTACGGGCTGCTCTCGGTTGTGGCGGTTATTACCTCTCTGGCGCCCGCTCCCACCGTTCTTCTTGGTCGCGTGCTTCTTGGCCAGCGCCTAACTCCTTCCCGCATCTCTGGTCTGGTGCTTGCGGTACTCGGGGTGGTGTTGTTGAGTATCTAAACATCTGTCCAAGAGAGAAATACAAGAACTACGGCCGAACCCGGTTGCCCGGGCTGAGATCCTGGCGTATACTGCAC
>CAZQIK010000226.1:0-4171 GCA_964593085.1 uncultured Spirochaeta sp. | reverse complement strand
GTTTCACGTGACTGGAGTTCAGACGTGTGCTCTTCCGATCTAGTACAGCAAGCCCCATTTTTTTCGTGTCGGACAAGTACTCGGCAAACTTGTCAGGGGAGTTCATCTCGTTGGTGAGGTTAGCGGCCATGAACTCAGCCGGATAATTGGCCTTTAAGTAAGCTGTTTTATATGCCAGTACAGAGTAGGCGGCCGCATGCGACTTGTTGAACCCGTAGCCAGCAAAAGGAACCAGAAGCTCAAAGATACTCTCTGCCTTTTTGGGGGCTATTCCCTTGGCCGCTGCACCTTCAAGAAACTTGGCCTTCATGCGGCCCATCTCGGCCTCTTTCTTTTTTCCCATTGCGCGGCGGAGAATATCGGCCTCACCTAAGGAGAAGCCAGCAACCACCTGCACAATCTGCATGACCTGTTCTTGATAGACAATAACTCCGTAGGTTTCCTTGAGAATTGCTTCCAGCTCTGGCAAGGGGTAGCTAATAGGCATGCGCCCGTTCTTTGAATCTACGAACTGGTCTATGTTTTGCATTGGCCCCGGGCGGTACAGCGCGTTCAAGGCAATAAGGTCCTCAATGCGTTCAGGTTTTGCCCGCGTCAGTATTCCGCGCATTCCCTGGCTTTCAAACTGGAAAACACAGCTGCTTGAGCCTTCGCCCAACATGCGATAGGTCGCCGGGTCTTGTTCTGACACCGTCTCAATATCAAACTCTATGCCGCGGCGCCGAATGAGCTTCTCGGTATTGCGAATAAGGGTAAGCGTTTTGAGCCCGAGGAAGTCCATCTTGACCAGTCCGCAATCCTCAATCTGTTCCATAGTGAACTGCGTTGAGATCATGCCGGTCTTGGGGTCTTTAAAGAGCGGTACATACTCTGTCAGCGGCTTCTTGCCAATGACAATTCCGGCAGCATGCGTTGAGGGATGTCGGTGCAGGTTCTCCAGTTTCAGTGCGGTATCAATGAGCTCCTGGTTGCGTCCACCGTTCTCGTGGAGTTCTCGCAGTTTTGGTTCCTGCTCAAGCGCCTTAGCCAGCGTCATCTTAAGATCTTTGGGAATGAGCTTGGCAATCTCGTTGGTCTCTTGGAAGGTGAAATCAAGTGCACGGGCAACGTCACGAATAACAGCCTTGGCCTTAAGCGTGCCGAAGGTAATGATCTGGCCGACACGGTCTTCACCGTACTTCTGAGTCACATACTGAATAACCTCTCCACGACGTTCATAACAGAAGTCGATGTCGAAGTCCGGCATAGACACCCGGTCTGGGTTGAGAAAACGCTCAAACAAAAGACCATAGCGTAGAGGTTCGATGTCGGTGATCTTGAGTGCATACGCGACAATTGATCCGGCACCCGAGCCACGTCCCGGTCCGACCGGGATATCGCAGGATCGAGCATACGCAATGAAGTCCCAAACAATGAGAAAGTACCCGGTATACCCCATACCGATGATCGTGGAGAGCTCGTACTCGGCGCGACCTTGAATTTCGTCGGTTATTTCAGGATACCGCTCTTTAAGCCCTTCCGTAGTGATGTGGCGTAGGTACTCGTCCGGTGAGCTAAAACCCTCTGGGATTTCGTAGTCGGGAAACTGAGGCCCGGGAAGCTCAATCTCGAGATTACATCGGCGGGCAATACTCATTGTGTTTTCAACGGCATGAGGTATATCACCAAACGCAGCCAGCATCTCCTCGGGCGTCTTAAGATAAAACTCGGTGGAGCTGAAACGGAACCGGTTCTGTTCCTGTTTCTTTCGGTCGTTTCCGATGCACAGCAGTACATCATGGGCTGCGGCGTCTTCGTGGAGAACATAGTAAGATTCGTTGGCAGCTACCACCGGAATTTCAAGCTCGCGAGATACTTCGATGAGTGCTTGGTTGAGAACATGTTCATCGGGGATCCCGTGGTTGTGCAGCGCCAGATAGAAGTTCTCAGGCCCAAAAATATCTTTATAGCGGCGGGCCGCCTCGGTAGCCTCAACTCTACGGTTACGCAGCAATAGGCCGGGAATCTCGCCGGATAAGGAACCGCTGAGACCTATGAGCCCTTCATGAAATTCCCCAAGTAGTTCCATGTCTATCCGGGGGCGGTAGTAGAAACCTTCAAGATATGCGCGGGACGCTAATTCGATAAGGTTTCGATATCCGGTGTGATTGTAGGCCAGTACAGGTAGCCGCGCGAGGCGTGCCGGGTGCTGATCCTTGGCGGTTTTGTCGTGCCGACTTTCAGGGGCTAGAAAAAAGTCACACCCGATAATGGGCTGAATGCCAGCCTGGCGGCACGCTTTGTAAAACTCCAGAGCGCCGAACATGTTGCCGTCGTCGGTAATTGCCAGGGCGGGCATGCCAAGCTCTACGGCTCGTTCAACCAGTCGCGAAATTGGCGCCGCGCTTCATAAGAGACTAAAGTCTGAATGTACGTGGAGATGAACAAATTCGGCCAAGACGTAATACCCCGCCTTGGACTATAGCATTCGGAATCGGGCCTGGGCAAGCATGAGAGTTTGGGGTTCAATTGCCAATGCCGTTTGCAAAGGCCGAAAGCAGGCGTTCAATGCGCTCATAACTGACATGGTCGCGTGAGTATCCGCGTTGCTCAAGCATCTCTCCGACCCGGCGGTGCAGTAAGTCAAGGTCTCGTTGTTGGAGCGGAATACGCCGTCCGACAAGTTCGGCCTCAAGCTCGCGTCTGCGAATAATGTGTTTGCCGCCCACTGCCAGGGCAATACGAATGTCCGCCAGGATGTCTTTCTCGGTCTCCGCTACCGCAGCAATAGTTAATGGGTTAGTGTTGGGCAGATACGCCGCACCATAGTTGTAGAAGCGTGAGTGTTCCCATGACTTTATCGGAATGCGAATGCGTGTCATAACCTCGCCCGGCTGTATCACGGTTGACCCCGACTCATCTCGGAAACGTGAGAGGGGTAACCAGTGCGATTTACCTTGGCGTCGAAGTTCTATTTGGGCGTCGAACACATGGAGTACCGGAGTAAGGGTCATAATTGAGTTTGGTACACAGATGTTACCGCCGATGGTTGCGAGATGCGCTGTCCCGGGTCGGGAAATATGACGGATAGCCTGGTAAAACATCTCTGGGAATACACGCGCAGAGAGCGATAGGAGAGTACCAACGGTAACGGCAGCACCGATCTCAACATACCTCTCGGTGCGGCTAATGCGATGCAGTTCTTCAACATGACGTAGTTCAATGATCTCGGCGGGTAGGCGGATGAAACGGTCCGGTTGCTCACGCAGAATCTGTGTTCCACCGGCATACAATAGAGCATTCGGACGCTTCTTTAGGGTCTGGAGGAGTTCGTTAATAGTGTCCGGTACGGAAATCTGTATACTACGATACTCGTCCGACATTTGACCTCTTTCGTCGCGCTTCCGCGGCGTAGCGAATTGCATCTACGAAGCTGGTGTAACTTGTGCACCTGCAGAACACGCCGCTTGCGGCTCGCTCAATATCTTCAGCCCGTGGCGAGCTGTTTTGCTGTATCAAATCATAGGTTACAAGAACCTTAGCGGCGGCACAGAATCGGCAGGGATCCATTCCGGCCCGTTGAAATCCACGTTCAATATCTGCGAAATCGGGCGTTTTCATGAAGCCCTCAATAGTTACAATCTCGCTGCCAAGTGCCTTGAAAGCCGGTAACATG
This sequence comes from uncultured Spirochaeta sp., assembly GCA_964593085.1. GTDB lineage: Bacteria > Spirochaetota > Spirochaetia > DSM-27196 > SLAA01 > SLAA01. The sequence continues at coordinate 516 of CAZQIK010000226.1, read as the reverse complement.
CAGGATGAGGTCACATGCCCGTTAAACAATATGGCGCAGGTGCCACAGGTGCCTCGACGACACCCTGGTCGAGCGCCACCTAAACCGAACTCTTTGCGAAGTAAATCTACCAGCAGAAACTCCGGATCAGTATCAATGGTGATGCTGTCGTCATTTAGGGTGAACCAAATAATCATGTAGCCTCCAGGCTCCCAACGATGGCGGACGGACCGCCGGGAATAGCGTTCAACTGTACCGCACCCGCCTGTTCAGTTGCTGCGATGTATGCGGCCGGTACAACCAGTCCGGCAAGTGACTCTATACCATGAAGAGATCGTTTTCCGGGAAGGTTAATGAACTCTATATGGAGTTGCTCGCGCGTGGGGGCGCGGCCGGGTTTGTACAGCGCATAGCAGTCGGTGGTGATGGCACCTTCGACATACTCTATGACCTCACCGGTTGTCCAACCAAGTGCCTGCGCGACGCCAGCAGATCGGAAGAGCACACGTCTGAACTCCAGTCACGTGAAACGATCTC
>CAZQIK010000225.1:0-4171 GCA_964593085.1 uncultured Spirochaeta sp. | reverse complement strand
AAGTGAGCCGCTGTAGTTGCCGTCTCCCTGGGGTCTCCCACCCGCTTAAGTGGATGTCGCTCGGCCGAGGCTTCTCGTTTCTTGTCATCTCCCAGCAACCCGGCAGCAAGGGGCGTGTCGGTGAGTGACGGAGCAATAGCGTTAAAGCGGATATTTTTTGGTGCATACTCGGCGGCTAAGGAGTGCATCAGCCCCTCTACTGCTCCCTTAGCAGCAGCAATGGAAGCATGAAAGGGCAGTCCAACTCGCACCGCTACCGTGCTGAACAGCAGAACAGATGCCCCACCGTCCGCTCCGGCCGCGCTAAGCGCTTTGATACAGTGCTGCAGCACTCGTACAGCGCCAAGCAGATTCACCTCGAGGTCCTGATCAAAGGCCTCTATCTTAAGCCGCGGGAATGAGGCAAGCTGAATGCTACCGGGGCAGTAAGCAACACCATGCAGTTTTCCCTCAACCGTCGGTAGTTCGGCCTCGCGGTCACAGACATCAACCTGTGCATAGCTCACACCGGCGTTCGTGTTTTCCGGTTCGGTTCGGCTCCAGCATATGACACTCGCCCCCAACCCGGACAACTGTTCAACCAGTTCGGCGCCAATTCCATGGGAGCCGCCCACAACCAGGTACGTTTTATCTTTAAGATCCATTTCTTCCTCCAGTACTGGGTAACGTACTACCGGCAGACGGGTAGAGGCTACTTCTGATAGCGCCGCATAAAGCCGCGGTCAATTCGATCCTTCAGCAGAAAGGCAAGCCGCCCGCGAAGCGTCCATCGACCCTTATACAAGAGTCCGCAGCCATACCCGAGATTAAACCCTGCAAGATACGGGCCGGTTGCAGAAAAGGGCGTAAGCGGCGCAGCCTCGGCCAGCGCAGTGCCGACGTGCCTCGCAGACTCCAAAAGATTAGCTAGCAGCACCGTTTGCTGTCTCACTGCGTACACGCCCACCCTGTCCAGCGGCTGGTCGACAAAATAAGCACAATCACCAACGGCAAATACCCTGCTACTACTCTCTGCGCGAAGAAAGCGGTCAACGCGCACAGAGCCATCGGGCGCCAGAGCCAGGTCAAAGCTGCGCAGAACCTGAGGTGGCCTTAGGCCGATAGCAAGCACAACAATATCGCCAGGAACCTCGGCCACACCTACCTTCATTCCACCGAAAAATGAGACACCAATCCGTGCAAGGTGTTGCTCAACATACTCACGTCTGAGCCCGGTCAGTCCAGCTGGCGCGGCGTGGGCAGAGAACAAATTCACGGCACTGTGTCGCGGCCGGAATTTTGACAATAAGTTCCTGGCATTAGCCGCAATCTCGAGTCCTGCCGGGCCAGCACCAACTACCGAGATCTCACAGCCGTCCAAGTCACGGCAGCGGCGTTCAATCTCAATCCGTAATGCTGCCAGCTTGTGAATAGGCTTTGCCGTAAAAATGCTACGCCCGGCTACATCGACTGGCTGCTCGCCCACCGGTTCGCTGCCTAAATTAAGCGACAACAAGTCGTACTCACAGGTGCTCCCGGAGGCCAGTGTGAGCACCCGCGCAGATACATCAGCGCTAACAATCTTGTCGGCGATGTATTTGACTCCGACGTCCCGTGCAAGTGCGGCGGCGTGTAGCAGGACCTCCGCTTCGGAGTACTGCCCGGACAACAGTCCGGGGCCCATTCCCGAGTAAGCATGGTAGGGTTCAGGGGAAATGAGGCTAAGCTCATGCCCGGCCCGGATTAACTCGGCACCACGGCGCAGCAGTTCAATGTGAGTATGCCCGGCGCCTGCAAGTACTATATGCATTCTGTCTCTCCAAGGACTCTACAGAGTAGTCGTATCCTGCACTGTACCTTATATCAAGCCCGTGCGCAAAACCGCACCGTGCTCAAACGTCCACATACATTGTAATTTGTACATCCCATGCGCTAAACTCCCGCACAGCAGAGGGGGGCAGGACATGAGTTTGTGGCAGTCGGTGTGGCTTGGTGTCGTCCAAGGTGTTAGCGAGTTTATTCCTATTAGTAGCTCAGGGCATTTAGTAGTTATGCGTGCAGTGATGGGCGTCGGAGAAATTCCCCGGCTGTATGATGTCGTACTGCACATTGCTACATTGATAGTGGTTGTTGTGTTCTTCCGAGCCCGCATACTGCAGATGCTCAGTTCAATTTTCCGTTTTGCGCGGCGCACCCATGGTAATGAGGACGCAGAGAACCTCAAGCTCACGGCCTTGGTACTTATAGCTACCGTTCTAACCGCTGGCATCGGGCTAACGATTGGCCGCTTTAACCTGCATCTCTATCCGAAACTTGTGGCGGTAATGTTCCTTGTCACGGCGGCACTGTTGATCTCGGCACGATTTGCCCGCGGCAGCCTTGACTACTCCGGCATCGGCACACGTCACGCCGTTCTTCTTGGCATTGTACAAGGCCTTGCGGTCATTCCCGGGGTATCGCGTTCAGGTAGCACTATTACTGCGGCCCTGCATAGCGGTATTTCACGCCGCCAGGCCGGGGAGTTCTCGTTCTTAATCTCGGTACCAGCAATACTGGGCGCGCTCATTCTGGAACTGCGCCACTTTGGCGACTTAGGAGCGGCGGTGGGGCTTGTTGCAGTGGTTGGCGGATTTGTGACCGCGCTGCTATTTGGTTTCTTGGCCTTGGCTCTGCTGGTGAAGCTCATTCACGGTGGGAAACTGTGGGTATTTAGCGTGTATCTCATTCCGTTGGGGATCTGGGGGCTATTGGCCCTTTGACAGCTGACGCCCACAACGCAACCGCGTCATAGATTCCATGCGCCAACATCGGCACCAAAATATTTCCAGTTACTACGTAGATAACGCCCAAGTACAGGCTAAACACAAACGCAAATACCACATAGGCCTTGCTCATAAAATGCAAAAAGGCAAAAATCACCGAGGTTGCAACAAGCGCCGGAACCCCGCCAAACTGTAAAGTTGCCAAGTTTTGGAGCAAGCCGCGGAACAGCAGTTCTTCACCAAAACCGGCTGCTGCTGCAATAAGAATGACACGCGGCCAGGTCAGCGGCGAGAGAAACTCACGGACCATATTCCGAGCAGCCTCGGTAAGGCGTCGAATGGCCGGTAGGCGTGAGCGACGCATATACAATAGGGCAAGCAGCGGTGGTCCTGCAGCAACTGCCCCAAGAGCCACCTCCGCTCCACCAAGCCGAATGTCGGCCAGCGGATTGTGCCCAACGGCCAGACCAATTCCAAGCGCAAACAGCCCCAGCCCGGCTTCAAGAAGCGCGACTTTATAAAAGATACCTGTACTAGCAAACATTGTTGACTTTGGCGCTCATATATATGTACCTTCCGGTTATGAAAACAACACTGAGAATTGGAATGAGTTTACTCTTCGCCCTGGCTTTTGTAATCCCCCTGGCAGCAGAAACTGTAGATGCCACCGGGGATAGCGGTGTAAAAGAGATTGAGATCACAAATCGTGGGCTCGTATTTAGTGTTTCCGAAATGCGCGTCAATGTTGGCGACACCGTGCGGGTGACCTTCACCAACGGCGGCGGTCGCCACGACTGGGTACTCGACGAGTTTGACGGTGCCCAGACCGACGTCATTAGGGCAGGCCAATCTCAAACGGTAGAGTTTGTTGCCGACAAAGCAGGCACATTTGAGTTTTACTGCAGCGTCCCAGGACATCGACAAGCCGGAATGTACGGTACCTTTGTCGTAGTCGAGTAATAACGCTCAGCTGCTGCCGTCGTAGTTGCGGTTACCCCCGCGGCAGAGCACACATCCTCCACCTTTCGGGAACATGCGGTTCCTCCATCCCGCATGTTCCCCTCCCTGGTTTTTTTCTGTGACAAGATCTCGGTTGACTCCCTGTAAAAGCTGGTCTAAAGTGACTGGATAATCCGTATACAGCAATTGTGGTTCAGGGAACTCGGTGCAAATCCGAGACAGTCCCCGCTACTGTGTTCGGCGAGAACGTCGGCAACAGCCACCGATGAGGGAAGGCGCCGACGAACTACGACCCGAGAGTCAGGAGACCTGCCCATTTGCTAATTTATCTATACGGCCTCGGAGGAAGGCTTGGTAGGCGAGAGCTCTTCATCACCCCCATACTCGCGCTCCTTAACCACTATCGAGTGAGATCAAGGAGGCGACTCAAACACCTCAATCAATCTTTCCTGTAGTTCACTATGTGAGGA
>CAZQIK010000224.1:0-4176 GCA_964593085.1 uncultured Spirochaeta sp. | reverse complement strand
GGAGGGAAATATGGCTTCTTGTTCACGCTCACGCGGCATTATGCGTCGGGCCTTGGCCCGGGCCTTGGCCCGCGCTTTGGCTACAGTGATAGTGGTCGGCATAGCAACGGTGCAGGCGGCGGCTTTCGAACCGTCCGCTTTGAATCAAGTAACTTTCATAAACAACACCGGCTACGAGATGCACCATGTCTTTTTTTCGCCTTCCGACAGTGACTACTGGGGAGTAGATGTCCTGGGTGACGACGTCGTTCTTGCCGAGGGCGAAGAGCTACGGTATTTTGTGGCGTATCCCGAAGAGTGCGCGAGTTTTGATTTCCTCGGCATAGATGAAGATCTTGACGCCTACAGCTCCATGGAATTTGAGTTGTGCGACGAGGCACCTCGAACTTTCATCATTGAAATGGAGGATTTCCAGGGCGATATGGGGCAACCCGAGTTCAGTGTGCTGCAGTTGGAAAACACCCTTGATACGGATATCTACTTCCTCTTTGTGTCACCATCAGACTCGGATATTTGGGGTATTGATGTGCTTGATTCACAGAGCATTTTTGCTCCCGGTCAGTCGGTAGCCGTGCCGCTACTCAGAGGCAGTGAGGGCCGCTTCGACGTTATGGCGGTAGACGCCGAGATGGAGCGCTACAGTTTCAGCGTAGTGCTTGAGGAGGTTGGGCAGTACGAGTTTCTCATTGAGGAGACGGACCGCGCCGAGGCCGCTGAATGACATGGACCTCAGTACCTGGGCGCATCGGCGGCACCGTTTCTATTCCGGGCTCAAAATCACACACTATTCGAGCCCTGCTGATTGCCGCCTTTGCAGAAGGGCACAGCATAGTCGATGAGCCGCTTGACTCGGGCGATGCCCGCTCCTGCATAGCCGCTTGCCGGCTACTTGGTTCTGAGCTGACCGAACACCGCGATGAGAGCGGGCGCCTACAAAAGGTTGATGTAGTAGGCCTGGGCGGGGTGCCGCACACGCCGGAGAACGTCATAGATGTCGGCAACTCCGGCACAACGCTCTATCTGGCCCTTGGGCTGGCAGCACTTGGCGAGGGGACAACCGTCTTTACCGGTGATGAGCAAATTCGCCGCCGCAGTGCCGACCGCTTGGTGGCCTCCCTGAACGACCTGGGTGCCAGGGTCTACTCGACCCGCCCCGGTGGTTGCGCTCCAATTGTTGTACAGGGTCCGCTGCGCGGCGGGCATACCACCATAGAATGCCCAACGAGCCAGTATCTCTCGAGCCTCCTGCTATCCTGCTCCCTGGCGCCAGAGCCAAGCGAGATAACGGTACCGCTGCTGTATGAGCGGCCCTACGTAGAAATGACCATAGCCTGGCTAAACTCCCAAGGAGTCGAGGTTGAGCGCGATGGCTACACACGTTTTGCCGTAAAGGGGGGCGCACGCTTTCAGGCAACTTCACGTCGGGTTCCAGGCGATTTTTCCTCGGCAAGCTTTCCTGCCTGTGCAGCTGCGCTGAGCGGGGCGCGGCTTGAGCTGGGAGGGCTTGATATGAGTGACTCACAGGGCGACAAACAGGTGTTTGAGATTCTCCGCGCTATGGGCTGTACGGTAGAAGTAGATGCCGCGGCCGAGACGGTCACTATTGAGGGGCCGCCGCGCGGTGAGCTGCGGGGTGGAGAGTTTGACCTCAACGCCATTCCCGATGCGTTGCCAGCGCTGGCGGTAACCGCATGTTATGCCTCCGAGCCGGTGACCCTGGGCAATGTGCCACAGGCGCGACTGAAAGAAACCGACCGCATTGCGGTTATGTGCAGCGAACTGAGCAAACAGGGGGTACATATAGAGGAACTGCCAGCAGGGGTGCGGGTCTTACCCTCACGAATGAAAGGTGGCGAGGCGGAGTCTCACGGCGACCACCGCGTAGCCATGGCCATGGCTATTGGCGCCTTGGGCGCTGAGGCACCCATTACTATTCACAACGCAGGCGTGGCTGAGATAACGTACCCAGGCTTCTTTGAGATGCTCGACTCACTGCGCGTGTAGCTGACGGACGCCGGAGCGGCGCGGGTGCTTCGCCGGAGCGGCGCGGGTGCTTCGTCGGAGCGGCGCGCCCGGCCGCAACCGCGCCGCGCGGCTCTGCTAAACAGACTCAGCGCAGGTCAACCCCAATCCAGCCAGCGGGGTCAGCCTGCTCGCGGTCAATCTGCCCAATAGCCACCGGCGCGGTGAGTTCAGCCACCAACCACTCACGGCCCTCAAACGGAAAGCGAGCGCCGCTGCCGGGTATATCGACCCCAACTACTGCATGAGCATAACGGTGCGATACCATGAGAATAGCGTCGTATCCCAAGTGATGCAGCAAAGCTGCGTAGACGACTCCCAGGCTGTCACAGTCACCGCTGCCGCTTATGAGACTCTCAAGCGGTGCTTGCACGTCGGACTCGCCACCTACCCGCCGGTACGCGAACTCCTGCAACCACCGCAAGAGCTCGGCCGGGACATCATCCCCGTCAACCTCTTCATGGGCAAAGTAGCGCAGCAGCTCAGGTACAAGCGGCGCCAGACGCATGAAGTTGTCGCGGTAGATAGCACGGTAAAAACGCCGCCATGCGTCCTCCCATGCGCCACCAGGCGGACCGGGCTCATACCAGGTATTGAGCAGACGGGCCTCACGCTCTATCAGCACCCCGCTTGCCTCTATCTCACCTTCATCGGCGGGCAAAGCCAGAGCGTACTCATCAAGTGCAATATCATACTCCTGTATGTTGGGTGCCGGATAAGGATAGTAGAACTGGCTAATAGGTCCCGGATAGCGACGAGCTACCTCACCAAGCGCAAAAGAATCGAGCGCCGAGAGCAAGGTGTCGTGATAGGTCTCGTAGTCGTCCACCGGTGCAAAGCCTGAAACCACGAACCAGTATTTGCCGGAGGAGATGAAGGTAAAATAGCCCCGCGCCGAGAGCTCCCCAGCAGCAAAGCTCAGGTCGGCAAGCACGGCTGGGTCCCCCTGATACCGGAACTCCGACTCTTCACCTCGCGCGTTGTACCTGCTGCGAAAATAGCCCACCAACTCCGGCATGCTGCCGAAACGCTCGCGCTCAAAGGCAAGTACTTGCACAATGGCGCGACTGCGAGGGTCTGCAAAACCAACGCTGGAAAGATCCTCGGCATCAATGACATCCCACCCAACAGGTAGGTCTATGTAGTACTCATACTCTTCATTGTGCAGCCGGCGAGCATGGAGCTCGCCAACCGAAAGCACTGACGCCAGCAGCAAGACGCAAAAAATCGAGATAGTGAGTCGCCGGGGACGAGAAAGCCTCATGTGTGTTCCTCCTCACGGGAAGCATGGTCCGGCAAGCTACGCGAACAGCACTGGCCGACAGCTACGCAAACAGCAAGCGCGCAAGAATCAGAAAAGCCGGAATGGTCAGGGCCGAAGCCATATAGCTATACAATATCATACTGCCGCCATAATTCACCTGTTCCTCGGTGCCGTACTCCTTGGTAACCAACAGCAGGTTTGTTGCTGGCGGCGTCACCGCCTGGAGCAAAAAGGCCACCCGTATGCCCCACTCCAGCTCCCCGGACAGCCCCGGCAGCGGCACCAGCCATAACACCAACAGAAAAACTGCCGGATACGCCAATTGGCGCAACCCAATGAACCAGGCAAACTCCGCTCTGTAGCGCAGGCGAGTACGCGGAATTGAGGCTAAGGTGCCACCAAGGACAATGAGCACCAGATCCATGGCTACAGATGCGTTAAGAGCCAATGCTTCCCGCAGAAACCCCGGAACGTACCCATAGGTCCCGCTCATTGCAAACAGCAGTCCGGCTGCTAACCCGATCATCGGCACATTCATGCGGAACCGAAACCCAGAGCCGCGCCCCTGGATGTAGGATACCGCGAAGCTCCAGAACAAAATGTTAAAGGCAAAGGTAAAGAAGAACATGTACAGCAACACAACGCGTGGCGCTATGACCGCAAGAATGGGCAGGGGGATGTAGCCGGCATTCTGCATAGCAAACATAGCCAGATACTCTCGGGGATGCTCGACGGTCTTGAGGGCTGGCACCTTGCTCAGCAGCAGGCGGCCGATCGTCGCCTGCAACGCGATATAAAATATACAGGCAAAGAAGAACACCACCATCCAGTGACCGCCCGCATCCACAGCATCTGCCCAGGATGTAGGAAAGTGGTGCACAAAGTACAAA
>CAZQIK010000223.1:0-4182 GCA_964593085.1 uncultured Spirochaeta sp. | reverse complement strand
ACATTTGGAAGGATCATTTCCTGTACGCTCTTTGTTTGAAATAGCGCACAAAAATGGGCTCGATATGCCTATCGACTATGAGGCCTTCAAGCAGCACGTCCAGTTTCCAAAGGATTCGGAGCCAGACTTTCTAAAGTTCTTGTCAAAGTTTAAGAATACGTGGTATCGGAGTTTCGACGATGTATACCGCATTGCATATGACTCGGTAAAAGAGTTTGCGAATGACGGACTTTATTATATCGAGTTGCGCTTCTCTCCCGAGCACTTTGCCTTTCACAATAATTTTGATCGTAACAAGATCACAAAGCTGGTTATTCAGGCGGGAAACGACGCGGCTGCCGAGATCGATCTGAAGATTAAATATCTCATCACCTTTAATCGCAGTAAACAAGACCAGAACGAAATGTCCGCCCTCTATGAAGAAATTAAAGGACTCAATTTACCAGACATAGTTGGAATGGACTTAGCTGGTGATGAGATTAATTTCCCACCAGAGCTGTTCACCGAATTTTTTGCAAAGGTCAACAGTGATGGTGTCTACAAGTCAACTATTCATGCTGGTGAGGTGAGTGCATCGGACCAAATTTGGAAAGCTGTCAAACTGTTAGGCGCATCCCGAATTGGGCACGGAACATCATGCGTTGATGACGAAAAGTTAAAAGCCTACTTAACTGAACACCAAGTAGTTCTTGAACAATGCATTACGTCGAACTATCAAACAGGCTCTTGGGTAGACGAAAAGAACCATCCCCTCGGTCGACTTTATAGAGAAGGCGTTCCGGTTTCAATCAACTCAGATGACCCATTTATACAGGATACAGATCTTACAGATGACTATGTGAAAACCGTACGGTACTTTGGTTTTACGATAGACGATCTTATCGAGTTGAACATGACTGCCCTGCGTAGCGTATTTCTTTCAGATTCCGAAAAGCAAAGCTTGATTGACGAGTACATCAAAAGAGTGGCCGTTTTTCGGAAGAAATACGGAATATAGACGCGTTCTTATTCCGGAGTTTCCTTCGAAACATCTATCTCAATTGTTCCACGTGAAACATCTCGAAGCGCTGTACTCACATGAGGAAGAAGCTCGCTTTTGAGGCTTATCACCATGCGAACCTCGGTTGCGAAACGCTCCGATACAATTCGCAGGCCCTCGGATGCGTAGTCTTCACATACTCTTCGGATAGGTGCATGGAGCTCATAGGGGCATGCCAAGGATAACTGTGCACGTTCTTCCAGAACTTCAATCCGCAGCGTTTCAAGCACTCCCTGAGCGGCGCTTGTATATGCCCGCACGAGTCCGCCTGTCCCAAGCTTTGTACCGCCAAAGTATCTAACTACCGCAATAACAACATTGGTGACTGAACTCCCTCGTAGCACCTCAAGCACCGGCCTACCAGCGGTACCTTTTGGCTCACCGTCGTCGTTCATCCCATACTCATCTCGGCTAAGTCCACCAACTCGAAACGCATAGACCACATGAGACGCGTCGGGGTTCTGCTTACGTAAAATCTGGATGTAGTTCTTTGCTTCTGCTGCAGTCTCGATGCGCTCAGCAATCGCAATAAATCGCGACTTCCGGTCAATGTGCTCGGTTCGTGCGGAGGAGGTCGGTTGATACAGGTAGGATTCACTCATAATGTTCCACGTGGAACACTGGCGCCGGAAAAAGTGACCAGCGCCGTCTTATCATGTTCCCAGAAAGGCCAGAAAGGAATTACGGCGTACTTCTGCCAGCACGGCCTTTCTTCTCTTAGGATTCGGTATCTTGATCAGTATCCTTGGGCTCATCGTCAGGCTCGATAGCCTCACTTTCGATAGCCTCAACGGCAGCAATTTCCACATCCGAGTCGTCTTTACCGTTTCGAGCTACTCCAATCACAAAATCCGGCCGCTCGATATTCACGACCCTCACTCCACTTGCCGCGCGTGACTGCTGTGAAATATCCTTGATTTGGATCTTGAGGGTGCTCCCCTGTGACGTAACCACAATAATGTCATCATCGTCCGACACCGAGAGCAGCGACACAACCTCGCCGGTTCGTTCCGAAACGTTATATGCCTTCTGGCCCTTCGTGCCTCGCCCGTGCGAGGTGAACTCGCTGTACGGCGTACGTTTGCCGTAACCTCCGGCGGTCAACAAAAACATGGTTTCGTCTTCAGATACCACAACTACACCCGCCAGCTCGTCACCCTTTCCAAGGCGAATACCGGTTACTCCCCGTGACGTTCGGCCCATTCCTCGAACACTTTCTTCAACCATGCGGAGGCCCTGGCCATGGCCAGTTACGAGAAACAGCTCATCCGCCCCACTGGTCAGCAGAGCGGCAACTACACGGTCGCCCTCATCCAGACGTATTGCTACAACCCCGCGTGTGCGAGCGTTTGAGAAGTCGGCCACCTTCACCTTTTTCACTACACCACTAATTGTTGCAAGAAAGATGTAGTTCTCTATCTGAAAGTTCGGCAGAGAAACTACGGCCGCAATTTCTTCGTTGGCAGATATCTGAAGAATAGACTTGAGGTGAGTCCCTCGAGCAACGCGCGATGCCTCGGGGATCTCATGAACCTTAAGCCAGTATGCTTTACCTTCGCTTGTTACAAACAAAATAAAGTCGTGGGTCGAGCCAACAAATACCTGTTGGACAAAGTCCTCATCTTTGAGCGATGCCGAGGAACTCCCTTTTCCACCCCGACCTTGTAGTCGATACGATGAAATTGGAACACGCTTTATGTAACCGCGGTGGGAAATCACTACGACCATATCTTCTTTCTGGATCAAGTCCTCAATATCGATACTTTCGATTTCATCTGGAATTATCTCGGTACGACGGTCATCGCCAAACTGAGCGGCAATTTCGCGAGTTTCATCTTTAACAATATCAAGCACTTTCTGTTCGCTTGCGAGAATACTCCTCAGCTCTTTAATCAGCGCCCGAACCTGTTCCAGTTCGTCGATAATTTTCTGTGTTTCAAGGCTGGTAAGCTTTTGCAATCGCATATCAAGGATAGCCTGAGCTTGAATTTGCGAAAGCTCAAACCGATCCATTAGCCGTGTGCGCGCTGTATCGACGCTGTCCGACTCTTTGATTGTGCGGATAACTTCATCAATGTTATCAAGTGCAATCTTTAAGCCTATAAGAATATGCTCACGTTCTTCGGCTTTACGTAGATCAAACTGAGTACGACGCACCACAACTTCTTTTCGGTGTTTTACGAAGTACTCAATTGTGGATTTAATCGTCAGGGTCTCAGGTCGACCATTTGCAAGCGCAACAGCATTCACATTGAAGTTTGTTTGAAGCTGCGTATGTATGAAGAGCTGATTGAGAATGATCTTGGGGCTTACCCCTTTCTTAAGCTCAATTACAATACGCATGCCGTCTCGGTCGGATTCATCACGCAGGTCCGAGATTCCATCGATCTTGCGGTCACGAACAAGATCGGCAATCCGAGTGATAAGGGTTGCTTTATTCACTTGATACGGAATTTCGTGGACAAGGATTACATCCTTGCCACTCTTGGTGCTTTCTATCGTAAAGCGCGCTCGCACCGTAATGCGACCCCGGCCGGTCTTATATGCCTCACGGATTCCGCTACGGCCATAGATAATACCACCTGTTGGGAAGTCAGGGCCCTGTATATACTGCAGCAGATCATCAAGAGAGATATGTGGTTTATCTATAACCGCGCAGATTGCCTCACTGACTTCACGTAAGTTATGCGGAGGAATATTTGTAGCCATACCGACGGCTATACCGCTCGCACCGTTGGCAAGTAGGTATGGAAATGCTCCCGGAAGCACCAGTGGCTCGTCAATGCTGTCGTCATAATTCGGACCGAAATCTACAGTCTCTTTCTTGATATCGCGCAGCATTTCTTCCGCAACACGTTGCAGCTTAGCTTCGGTATACCGCATCGCTGCTGGTGGATCACCGTCTACAGAACCATAGTTACCTTGACCATTGACCATGCGGTAGCGCATAGAAAATTCTTGCGCCAAACGCACCAAAGAATCGTAGATCGACTGATCCCCGTGGGGGTGGTACTTCCCTAAGACATCGCCAACAATACGTCCGCTCTTCTTGAACGACTTATCAGCCCGAAGCCCCATCTCATTCATGGAATAGAGAATGCGCCGATGTACAGGCTTGAGTCCGTCTCTTACATCTGGCAAGG
>CAZQIK010000222.1:0-4198 GCA_964593085.1 uncultured Spirochaeta sp. | reverse complement strand
TGCAGTCATTGCCCGCACGCAAGATATCCCCAAAGATAGCATTGCAGCACGGCCCGAAGTTCCTGAGGAACTTCGGGCTCGTCTGCGTGAGAGCTTCCTTACATTTTCTGACTTTGCTCGGTACCATACACAGATCGAAGGGTTCAAACTCAGTGCCGATGCCGACTACGATGTGATCAGACTTCAACTTCCGGAGAACGGTCGGTCTGTACATCAAGATTCTGGTACACACGAACTAGAAAAATTGTGATGAACGCCGCGTAGATTGTAAAAAGTAGGCTCGACAATATCACCCCTAATAAGGGAATGAACACAAGAGCAAAGTTCAGTACAAATACCAGGAATGTCAGTCCGATTACCACTAGTAAGGTGATAAACGTGGCGCCTAAGTTTTTCTTGACGGTGGTCACACTCCTGCCTAATGCTTTTCCAGCTGTGAGATTATCTAACATTACGGCAATTAGCGTAAACATGAGGAAGAAAGCCGCAATCACGCCCGGAACAACCAGCAAGATCATCCCAAGCGTTACAATGGCAATCACCAAAACAGTGGCAATGATAAGAGGAACTATGCGAGAGACCAGGCGCTCCCAACCAGTTCTGAGCGATACCGACTCGCCTTTTAGGGCTGAATCAGCCATACCAACCGTCATACCATGCGCTAAAAAACTGACAAAGCTGCTGAGTATAGAGACAGTCATAAAAGCGCCGACAGCCGCCCCGGCTCCTGCCAAAGCCTGTTCCGGATTAGCAGCAATTTGCTCGCCGGAGAATCTGCCCATCATGGGCATAGCCGAACCTGTTAAAATAAGGCCTGTGATTGCCGAAAAAACAATAGAAGCCAGCATTGGCACAAAAATTAGCGGATTCCCCTTTGCTGCGACACCACTTTGCTTTAGAACCTGGAGCATATTCATCGAACGCCTCCTAAAAACTGAACATATTTGTATAATTAGAATAAGCCGGTTTCTATTAATATACAATCAGCTAGTTGTTCGAGCATGCAATACGGAGCCCCACCATGAAACGCACCCCGAAAACTATCGTTTTACTGTGGCAAACCCTCAAGCGGCGCGGCGGAGAAGCTGGCGGAGAAGCTGGCGGAGCCGAGCTGAACAAACGGTTAATCCTGGCGGTCTGCATTGTCGCGAGTGGCCTCGGGTTTCTTAAGTCATCTTCGGTTGCCGTTGCGCTGCCGGTGATTCAACGTTCGTTGATGATCAGTGTTGCTGAGGTGCAGTGGATTGCCAATGCATACTTGCTGTCGCTTGGGGCACTCATTCTGACCGGGGGTGCCTTGGCCGACTTCTTTGGCCTTGACCGAGTCTTTCGCGCTGGAATTGCTCTTGTCGGTGTAGCCGGGCTCATGTGTGCCTTTGCTCCTAACGCGGTAACACTGGCTGTCTTGCATGCGGTGCAAGGTGCCGGGGCGGCTCTCATGATACCGTGTAGCCTTTCGATCATACGTCGTACTTTTGGCCCGCACGAACAGGGGCGGGTGATTGGACTCTGGGCTGGGCTAAGCGGCGGCATTGCTGCACTGGGCCCTTTGGTTGGGGGCCTACTTGCTGATATAAGTTGGCGGCTTGTATTTGCCTTTGCGGTGCCGTTTGCAGCACTTGCGTGGGCCGCCGCGGTGTGGGCATTGCCGGTCTTCCCGACTCGCCGTGACCGCCGTCCGGACCGGGCGGGTGCGGTGCTCCTTATGGTGATTTTGTTTGGCCTCTCGTTTGGAGTCATTCGCCTTCCGGAGCATGGGTTTGATGTAGTTGTGCTGCTCATGCTGCTGGGCGCAGTCATGTCACTGCCAGCCTTTGTTGTTGTTGAGCGGCGCGCCGCAGCGCCCCTCATTCCAGCCGAGATGCTCAACCGCACACTGGTCGGCGCGAACTGTGCGACCTTCTTTCAGTATTTTGCGTTCAGCGGCGTGTTGTTTCTGGTGGCCTTTGGCCTGCAGCAACTTGGCGGTTTCCGGGCATCAACAACCGGGCTTGCCTTGCTGCCAATGACGCTGGTTATCACCTTCTTTTCCGGGTACTCAGGGCGCTTTACAGACCGTTTTGGGCCGGTTCCGCAGATGCGGCTGGGGCCGGTGCTTTTCTCGACAGGAGCAGTGCTGCTGCTCTTGGGAGCAGGGGCAGGCGTCGGTGCAGTTGAAGAGGCACGAGTGGCTACGCGGGCGCTCCTCTGGTGGTCGGTGGCCGGGCTTACGGTTATGGGAGTTGGAATGGTGTTTATTATTCCGGCCGTTACTACGTCTGCAATGTCAACCGAGGACGAGTACGCCGGTGCGGCTAGCGGACTCAACAATGCGCTGTCTCGGATTGCCGGGCTGGCGGCCACCGCCGCGGTTGGTGCGGTGTTGGTTGCTATGTACCGCTCGAGCTTTAGTTATGAGCTTAGCACGGAAGCTTTTTCCGCGCTCCTCAACGAGGCGGAGCGTACCGCGCTCATACGTGAGGCCGGACAGCTGCTTGAGAGCCCCGCCCTTCAGGCGCTCACAGAAGCCCCGGCCGAGAGCTCCGGCAGCCTCGGCACTCAGGGTGTCGAAACTGCGGGAACAGCAGGTGCTGTGCGCACTATAGCCGAAGGCGCTTTCGTGCAAGCCTACCGAGCTGCCGTCGGCTTAAACCTGGCCGCAGTGGCTTTAGCTTTCGTATCCGGATTGCTTATTCGGAGCCCGGGCGACGAGCGCCGCCAGTAATTATTCAAGCACCTCAGCAATGACTACCTCGGTCTCGACCGCGTCGACATCGAGAGGGCTTTCATGTTCCAAGATTATCATTGTGGTGTGCGTCATGGGCTCTATTACTCGGCCGTCTCAAAATCGCCAAAGAGATCAAACGCGCTGTCAAAATTGAAGTTGACGCCTGGGTACCACTCATTCAATTGTGCTTCTGTTTCTGCCAACGTGGTGAGTGGTAACCTCAAAGATTGAACCGTGCCTTCTTCCAATGTTACACGCCCTATTCCCAGCATCTCGTAGTTTGTATCAGGGGTCTCCACGTCATCGCTAAACTCAGTCTCAAAGTAAGCCGCGATAACCACGTAGGTTGCGCCGGGCTGCAGGTCTCGGAACGTAAAAGACGTGCTGCTTCCTGCACCTTGATAAGAAGTTCCGCCGCGGATATTGGCAGCAAATCCACCCGCAGCAACCGGGAAACGTTCCTGCAGTGTGATTCCCGAGAGATACAGGTCGTTAATGAAATCAAATACTGCCACAAGGGGCTCAAATAAGAGTTCGAAAAAAGCTAGAAAGAAACTGTAGTTAAGCTCGTTGTACGCCTCTTGCACCTCTTCATCTTCGTAAGTCCCGGTCTCAGCATCAGGCTCTCCGTACTGATTTACGAATTCGGTGACATTTTTCTCATACTCTTCAACCAAACTAATGAGTTGAGTTTCAATTTGCTCGAAGTATTCTGGATCCTCAAAGTCTTGCTCAAAGGCGTTGAACAGATCCTGCTCGTAGTTCTCTTCAAAAAACTCGTCAAGCAGGCCCTGCGCATTTATCGATACTTCGCCTTGCGAAATGAGATATTCTTCTTCTATGTAGTAGAGCATAAGCCCCGACTCACGGTCAAAGTCAAGATCGAAGAACTCAAAATCGGAGTCATCAAAGGTCTCAAGCTCCTCTTGCAATGCGCCAATTTCGGACTCTGCCACCGCCTCCATTGACGAAATAACAGTTGGGAGATCGAGCGCTTGGGTCATGCTTGTTGTTTCAGTGCCCGGGTCCGCGGTTGACGACTGAGTTGCAGTGGCTCCGTGGTCTATTTGTATAGTCATCTCAGAACCGGACTGGTTGGGTGCCCACTGGCATCCGGCAAAAAGAAACAGCAGGGCGAGAACGCTAACGAAGACCCAAGGCCCAGCTTGTCGGACTCGCTTTATTAATAGCTTGCTTGCTTTCATTGTCTGCCCCTCATGGTTACTCTTCTATTCTACTTCGATGAGATCGCCAAACTCCACAACTACCCGCAAACCGGTAGCTGAAGATCTACGAGTGCGGATTCCATCCTCGGTACCACCGGTGTAGACTTGGACGGTGCTCTCGACTTCAAGCGACTCATCTGCTGAGCTCGGTGCTTCGTTCTCATTCGCCGTGCTTGAGCTTTCGCCGCCGGTGACCGACACTTGGTGTCCAAAGCGGTTAGCTAAGCTGACATTGCCTTCTACTACGCGGAGATTAACACCGTCA
>CAZQIK010000221.1:0-4221 GCA_964593085.1 uncultured Spirochaeta sp. | reverse complement strand
TAGTCACGGTCTCCCATAAAGCGACGACAGATTTCAAGAAAATCCTCAACACTGAGGAAGGTGTCACTCTCAAAATGAGGCGTTGGAAGACTCGAAACGGTATAAATGTACTGACTCACAGATTCCTCCTTTGATCGTGCATTACTTTACAAACAGAAAGGAGTTATTGTGAATCAGCCGCGTTCTTAAGCAGTTCCGCAAGCCGTGGATTTAAGAATCGCACCAGCACTTCGGCTATACCCGACGCTGAGAAATCGTAATATGCGGCTCCGTCTTTTTCAGATACGCGAAAGCCGGATTCGAGGTCACGGAACGGCTTAATTTCGAGGCCCGCCTTGAGCTCGTCGGCCAACTTCGACCGCAATCCTTGCTCAATTTTGGCGTATTCTCTTTCTGGAAGGAGGACGTCCAGTTCGGCAGTCTTGCCCGATGACCAGGATTTCACAACCTCGACTACGGCGGACTCAAGCGTGGACGAGTTGAAGGCCTCATCTACCGAGGAATTGATAACTGCTTCAAACTGTGCTTGCAGTTGTGCCTCAACCTTGATCAACAGGTCGCGTCCGGCCTGGGAAAGGGCACTTTTGCCCGACTCCTCACGCTTTGCCGCTTCTTGCTCTGCCTTTTGTTTCATTGCCGCCGCGTCTTTTTCGGCCGCTGCGGTAATTTCTTGAGCCTTGGTCTCGGCTGCGGCAATAATCTCGGAAGCTCGTGCCTCGGCGTTCTGAACACCTTCGGACTTGATCTTCTCGATAATCTCTTTCAGTTGGACATCCATGTGGCGTCTTCCTTCTTCTGATTTGGTGTGTATTGTTATGAACGTTACGGCATGATAGCCGACACTTTTCCATTAATCAAGCTTGGATCTTCCAGAACAAAAAAATTACGCGTAATTTCTACCGGAAATTTCTACCATGACATCTCAACCTTACCATGAAACCTTGAATCGTACCGACTCGTGCACACGTAGCAAGCGCGAAAGTGGCAACTCGAACTCAGCAGCACGCGCTGTTTGATCTGCCGGTTGGGGCTCCACCTGCTGGATGTCTCCAGGCGTGTTGATACGGTTTACGAATCTATATCCTTCGATCAGTTCGCTAAAAACCTCGTCTGCCGAGCCATATGCTGCTGCAGTGCGTGACTCGCCGTCAGCGTTGTTCTTTCCGAACTCTTGGGTCACGGTAACTCGCCCGTTTGTTGTCTCAACCGTGAAGACATCCCCGCCCCCAAATGCAAAATTAAGTCCATCTATGCTTTGAAAAGCCATGCTTACGGTAATATGTACGTGATCCGCATCTTCACTCATGCTATAGCGCAGTAGCTCTAGATCCGGATGCATTCGAACCAGCCTTTTGAAGTCCGACTCCAAAACAGGCAGCATAGGCTGCGAATTATCAGATTCATGAGCTGTGGCTCGGTAGAGCTCAGTGTACATGCGGTAGTTAAACTCAACAGTTCCACTGTCTACATCAGTAAATGTGAGGTTGCTTTCAATATCTAAACAACCGGTGAGTAGCGTCACAAGCACTACTCCAACCACGGCTGACCTGAACGTCGGGAACTTTTTCAACACTTGAACCAAATGGTAAGGCATAAATGCCGCTGGCGCAACCCGTAACGGTTTATTTTCCATAGTTTGATTTCTTCGCTTGTAAAAGTGAACAGTTAGCTGTTCGACAAACTGACGATACTTTTCCCAAAACCACCATGTTCCGGTCGAGCATACGCAATCTCGCCTACCTCCGGCCGGTCACGCAAGTAAGCTCGTACACCTTTCTGCAGTACGCCTTCGCCTACGCCATGAATCACGGAAAACGAGGACAGCCCCGCAACCAGACAGGCATCAAGTTGTCGCTCTAGTTCGCTTATGGCCTCGTTAAGGGATTGGCCTCTCAGGTCGATCTCGGTGGACGCGCGCAAGGCAGATGGGGCACTGCTGTCGTACTCATATGCCGGTGTGCGTGCCGCAGATTTGAAGTTGGCCTTTGCAGATTTGGAACCAGGCTTCTGGTCGCTCTCAGCAACTGGTTGCAGATCCTCGACCTTATAGCTGAGTCGGAGAGCTCCAACTGACACAATCCAGCTTCCGTCTCTGTTTTTGCGTTCAAGCACCCCTTGTTTACCTTCATTCACGAGCCGCACATGCACGCCCGGGGTAAAGGCTGTTGTAGACTGCTGTGTGCGGGGCTCTACAGCGCGATCTGCGCGTTCCTGTCTGAAGAGTTCGTTGCTTCGTTGTTGGTAAGCTTCATGTTCATCGTCTATCCGGGCTTGCGTTTCTTCTGCAAAATGTCGAGCCTCCTGAGTCTTTTCCTTGGTGATCTCGGCTTCACGAAGCTCTCGAACAAGTTGCTCGAGTCGTCGGCGCGACTCCGCTGCGAACTCTTCAAGCTCTGCAACTTTTCCTTTGCGGAGCTCAAGTTCACGTCTCTCCAGGTCTCGTTCGCGCTCATGTACTGACTCCGCCAATGACTCGTACCGAGCACGCTCGGAGCTTGCCAGTTCGCTCTCCTTTCGGGTTTTCTCTCTAAGTGACAAAACATCAGCTATGACCTGGTCAAGCTCGGTACGGCCTTCCTGCCGAATTCTTTCGGCTCGCTCGACAATCTCACTAGGTAAACCACTGCGCGCTGCGATCTCAAGCGCATGGCTGCTACCTGGAACACCGGGAACAACACGAAATGTCGGTGCGAGGGCCGCTTGGTCATACTCCATTGAGGCGTTGCGAACTGCTGAATGGGTAAAGGCAAGGCTTTTCAGTGCACCAAGATGCGTGGTTAAGATACACAAGGCATCGGACTCTATGAAATGATCAAGCAACGCAGTCGCAAGTGAGGCACCGTCCTCGGGGTCGGTGCCAGCGCCAAGCTCATCAAGCAGTATGAGACTTTGCGATCCAGCCTCTGCGAGAATATCTGAAATTGCGCGTATGTGGCCTGAGAAGGTGGAAAGTGACGCCGATATCGACTGTTCGTCACCAATATCGGCTCCAACGTTTTGAAAGACCGGCAAGGAGGAGCCGGGGTCGGCAGGCACGGGAAGGCCGAATTGATGCATGAGCACGAACAGGCCAATCGTTTTAAGAGTGACCGTCTTTCCGCCGGTGTTTGGGCCACTGACAATGAGCGCCCGGGTATTGGCATCAATCTCGACATGAATCGGTACGGCG
Organism: uncultured Spirochaeta sp.; assembly: GCA_964593085.1. Taxonomy (GTDB): domain Bacteria; phylum Spirochaetota; class Spirochaetia; order DSM-27196; family SLAA01; genus SLAA01. Next base: position 1,052 of record CAZQIK010000221.1, on the reverse strand, counting down.
TCGGACCCCAGCATTGGGTGTCGTGCACCAATGAGACGTAATGCTCTGGTAGGGGATATTTCGGGAACGATACAGTTGTGGCGTACCGCGTACTCGCCCTTGGCCAAAAGCAGATCCAGCTCGGCTACGGCCCTGCGCACCGGGCCGAGGATAGGCAGTAGGTTGCGGAGTACGACACAAAACTCGCGTAGCTTGGCAGCAATGGCATGGCGGAGTTTGCTCTCGGCCTCTATACGATCGTTATTGAGAGTCAGTAGTTCGGGTGGCTCAATAAACACGGTACGCCCAGTAGCCGATAGTTCGTGGACAATTCCTTGGAGTCGACCGCGATGGTCGGCATTCAGTGGCAGCACGGTACGACCATCCCGTTGTGTTGGTTGGTCCGAGGTCCAGATCTCGTGCGTTGAAGTATCGCGCATTAATGCACCGGCACTGCGACTAATGTCGGACTGTAAACGTCGAAGGGTCGCTGCCAGTTCCTTAAGTTCCGGAACTGTATCAGGGTCGAAATGCCCCGTCGGGCTAAAGTGCCGTCGTATACCGCTTGCAGCATGCACCGGCACCTCTTCTTCTCCCAGCAGCTTGTATATAAGTTCGCGAAATTTGGGGCATTCGGAGTCTTCGTTCCGAAGTTCATGCACCAAACTACCTGCAGCAATAATGTACGACGACACATCCGCAATATCAGGTTCATCGAGCACTGAGCCCTCGACTGTAAGCAGGTGAAGTGCAGCTTCAATATCGGGAAAGTGTCCGCGGGGATCTACGTTGGAACGCAATCGCTTCTCGGCTTCGGATACAATCTCAAGATGTTTAGCGAGCTCGGTAGACTCCGTAAAAAACCCAGCGGTTTGCAGCGCTTTTGCGGCTTCGGTGCTGCGGCAAGAGGCTATAAGTTCATCTCGTACAACACCGAATTCTAAAACGTGTTCGGTGTGTTGTTTCATATACAGCTCCGGTCAAGTAGACGCAAATAACTTTCATAGCGGTCCGGATGAATGATGCCAGCTTCAAATGCGGCCCTGACTTCACACCCGGGTTCATGTGAATGT
>CAZQIK010000220.1:0-4233 GCA_964593085.1 uncultured Spirochaeta sp. | reverse complement strand
TTGAGACTTCAGGATCCGACCGAATGATCATTCGGTCGGATCCTGAAGTCTCAAACTCAACTTCTCCGGATGGCAAGGAACGAAGAATTCCCAAAAGCTTATCACAGAAGACCGTGGTTTTTCCTTCGCTTTCAACAGTTACAGGAATAGCAGTCTCAAAACTCACCTTTAGATCTGTAGCACGGATCTTCAAGCTTTGATCTGAAGCTTCCACCAATACATTTGAAAGTATGGAAAGTGTAGTTTTTGACGAGATAATGTCCGTAGCAACGGATATCTCCCGCATGATTACATCTTTGTCACATACGAACTTCATGATCACGTGCTCCTTGTCCCTCTTATTGTTATATATAGTTATAAACTAGTAGTTGTAATAGTGGGAACACTTAACATGTGCAAAACCGGGTTAAGGCTTTGTCTTAACACGAGTTGAAGGGCATGACAAGCTGGCCCGGTTATTACAAAATTATTCACAGTTTCAGAGCTCTTGAAAGATATCCCCAGACATAGCCCACGATTGCGGATGTTATCCACAGAGTTTCTACCTGATTCCCTTGCTCTTAATATCTCTAATTAGGTTTTGAATGATGGTTTCAACAGTAGCATCTGTTCGAATACGATTTTCAATTCGTTGGCATGCGTACATTACGGTTGTGTGGTCTCGTCCACCAAACTCAAGACCGACTTCGGTTGTGGAGTATTCTGTGATTTCGCGGCAGATGTACATTGCCAACTGCCGGGGAAAGGCTACCGTTTTTGTGCGTTTTTTTCCTTTGAGTTCCTGACTTGATAGATTGAAATAGTCGGAAACTGCTCGTTGAATTGCATCTATTGTGATTTTCGACTGGTGAGGATTTGAGAGCATATCTTTGAGTTGGCTGCGAGCAACGGTGACAGTAATCTGCTTGTTTACGAGTTCGGCATAGGCTATCAGTTTGGTAAGTGCAGCTTCGAGGTCACGGACATTTGTTGTTACATTGTTGCAAATGAGCTCTATAACCTCGGTGGGAACGTCTAACTGACTTCGTTCAATTTTCTTTTTTAGAATCGCAAAGCGAGTCTCGTACGAAGGTGGTTGAAGATCTACATTGAGGCCACGTTCAAATCGATTTCGTAGACGGTCGGTTAAATCCCGTATCTCCGAGACCGGGCGGTCACAGGTGAAGACCATTTGTTTGTTGGCATCATAGAGTGCATTAAACGTGTGAAATAACTCTTCCTGAGTTTCTGGCTTTCCCGGAAGAAAGTGAATATCGTCTATAAGAAGAATATCTGCATATCGGTATTTGTTTTTGAAACCCTGCGTGCGTTTCTCACGGATTGATTGAATAAAGTCGTTGGTAAAGCTCTCCATAGTTACATAGACAATGCGAAGCTTTTCATATTCTTGGTAAACTTGATTTCCAATGGACTGAATAAGATGCGTCTTCCCGAGTCCTACGCCACCGTATATGAGACATGGATTGTACGCGGTCCCGGGATTCTTAGCTATAGCAAGCGCGGCATTTGCAGCAAAGCTGCTGTTCTCACCGATAACAAAGTTGTCAAAGGTATATTCGTCGCGTAACTGTGGATGAGGTGGCTTTGGCTCGCGTTTCTGGTTTTCCGCGGCGTTTTTGTTGTCTTTCTTCGGTTGAGTTTTTTTTTCTATGGCTGGCGTTTCGGCTTTCGCGACCTCAAACTCGAGGTGTAGTTCACTCCCAGATAGTTCGAAGAGCTTGTCTTGTATAGTAGCGAGATATCGCTGCTTAACTTGATCTCGATAAAAGGACGATGGGACCTTTACAGTTATTTGCTCTTTTCCTGAAGACGAATACTCCATGCGGTTGAACCACATCGAGTATTCCTGCTCGGAAAGCTCGTCCTGCAGTTGTTTCATGGTCTCATGCCAAAACATACTGTAGTCCCATGAGGTCGTGCTCATTTATCGCTCCCTTTGCTTCTAAATTAGCTGGACATTGCCACCAACGGCCAAGACTACCACAAGCGGGCGGCTTTTTCACTAGAGCAAATGCCCTGCTTATAGGCCTTATCTTGTAGACCTATCACGCCTGTTTTGGAAAGCAGTGGCTTTGTTTACTTTGTTGTCTTTACTCGCTATACTGTTGGCTGCTTATCGGACAACGCCTTCTGTGAAAACCAAGACAAAACTAGCACACAGAACCGGCACCGGAACAAGGAAAATACCGTGGAAATGTACTCCGCACAGAGTATTCAAGTTCTTAAAGGGCTCGAGGCGGTCCGTAAACGCCCGGGCATGTATATTGGTACAACCGGCCCGGACGGCCTGCACCACTTGGTGTATGAGGTTGTTGACAATAGTATCGACGAAGCTCTCGCCGGTTTCTGTAGTGAGATCAATGTCACGATTGAGAAGGGCGATATTATTCGCGTGGATGATAACGGCCGGGGTATTCCGGTTGATTTGCATACCGACGAAAATGTCAGCGCGCTGGAAATTGTTATGACTCGCCTGCACGCAGGTGGTAAGTTTGACCACAAGAGTTATGCTGTCTCGGGTGGGCTTCATGGTGTCGGTGTTTCGGTTGTTAACGCGCTTTCGGAGTGGTGCGAGGTTCACGTTCATAAAGAAGGTGAACTGTACTTTCAGCGCTATGTTAGGGGAGCGCCTCAGGAGCCGGTGAAAAAAATAGGCGAAACAGAGATCTGCGGTACTGTTGTTACCTTTCATCCGGATACGGAAATTTTTGAAGATACAGTTTTCAGCTTTGAGGTCCTTTCAAAAAGACTGCGAGAGTTAGCGTTCCTCAATAAAGGAATCACTATATCAATTCGGGATCTTCGTCTGCCAACAGAAAAATCTCACATATTCCGCTTTGACGGTGGTGTACGAGAATTTGTTGAATATCTCAATAAAAATAAAAACGTTATTCAGAAGGAACCCATTTACTGTGAAGGGTTGCGTGAAGATGTACAGATTGAAATTGCATTGGAATACAATGACGGCTACAACGAAAATATGTTTTCCTTTGCCAACAACATTAATACTCGGGAGGGCGGAACCCATCTGATCGGTTTTAAGTCGGCTCTTACACGAACACTCAATGATTTCTTAAAGAAATCTAAGTTAGCAAAAAAGGTTGATGAAAGCTTAACCGGTGATGATGTTCGTGAGGGTCTAACTGCAGTTGTTTCGGTCAAGGTGCCTAACCCACAGTTTGAGGGTCAGACAAAGGCGAAACTTGGTAACTCCGAAGTAAAAGGCTTGGTCGAGGCTTTTGTGAATGAGCGCCTGACCGACTACTTTGAAGAGAACCCAAAGGTTGCCGAATCTATTCTTGACAAGACGGTTCTTGCCGCCAAAGCACGGTCGGCGGCACGTCGTGCGCGAGAGCTTACCCGTAGAAAAAACTTTTTAGAGAGTAGTGGACTGCCGGGCAAACTAGCCGACTGCAGTGAGAAAGATCCGCGAAAAAGTGAAGTGTATATTGTTGAGGGCGACTCGGCTGGCGGTAGTGCCAAGCAGGGTCGAGATCGACAGTTTCAAGCCATTCTCCCTTTGTGGGGAAAAATGCTGAATGTCGAGAAGACCCGTATCGACAAGGTTTTATCCAACGACAAATTGCAGCCCATTATCCAGACGCTTGGAGCTGGAGTAGGTGTTGAGTTTGATCTTACAAAGCTGCGGTATCACAAGGTTATCATTATGGCCGATGCGGATGTTGACGGATCCCACATACGAACCTTGCTCTTAACCTTCTTTTTTCGCTACATGAAGGAGATGATTGAAGAAGGCCATGTGTATATTGCTATGCCGCCGCTCTACAAAGTGTCTCACGGGAAAACGGTGCGTTATGCGTATAATGATGCCGAGCGCCTAATTGTTGTTAAGGAAATGGGCTTGAATGAAGAAAAGCTCAACATACAACGGTATAAAGGTCTTGGTGAAATGAATCCCGACCAACTGTGGGAAACCACAATGAACCCAGAAACACGGAATAATATGCAAGTGCGGCTCGAGGATGCGGTCGAAGCCGAAAACATGTTCACAACTCTCATGGGCGAACATGTAGCGCCGCGGAAGCTCTTCATTGAACAGAATGCACTCTCAGTTACGAATCTTGATGTCTAGAACTCTCGACGTCTAACGGAAAGGAATGAAATCGTGTCGGATCAAGAACAACTGCGTGGACGAATAATTCCGGTCTCAATTGAAGACGAGGTTAAGGAGAGTTATCTCACCTATGCCATGTCGGTTATTGTGAGTCGTGC
>CAZQIK010000219.1:0-4244 GCA_964593085.1 uncultured Spirochaeta sp. | reverse complement strand
TCCCAGAGAGCTGCAGGATGACTGGTGTAGGCAACCGGAAGCGCCGAACAGTAGGCTTGCGTAACAAGGTGCGAGCAGCCGGAGAGCGTCACCTGTGTCTGCCATTGGAGGCCAATTCGTAGAGCCTGCCGAACGCAGTCACGCCCCGCCTCGTCTGTGCTGAGCAGGTACTCGTCTATCCGGGCAAGCCCGTCTGCCGAAGGAAGAGCGTAGCCGTTTTTCATCTGCCATAGTTCAGCATTCTGGTTTCCCAGAAGGAGGCCGATGTCTGCCAGGCAGTCAATTTGGTTGCGTGCGGACTGCCCCACAGCTGCGTTTACCGGCACGAAGTAGTTGCGGTAAATGGTTCCAGCGCCCGCCGAGACTGCACAGGCAGGGCCTTGGGTCGGATCATGTTCGTAAATACCAACGCCAAGTTCCGGTGTGCGCTCAGGCGATGTCATTTCCAGGAGATTAAACTGCGAGGCAACCTGAAACAGCGCACCAGCATTGGCGGGGTCTTGGTGCAGTTCACGTACATTGCCCTTGATCTCTCGGATCTTGAGAATCTGAACAGCGCCCCCACTTGTCGTTGGGCGGGCGGTCTCCGTGCGCGCGGTCACCTCCTGCGCGGCAGTACGTAGTTCCCCGAGGGTCGGCGTTTCAAGGCGGCCACACTCCCATAAACCGCCGTTACAGCTCGAGTACAGACGGGTACCCTGCATGCTGAGCACGCTGCGAACCTGCTCGGGTGAGTCTTCAGGACAGCCACACAATCTTTCAAACCAAGACATGCTGGTGAGTGTAGATGCGGGGGCGCAAAGGGGCAAGAGTCTGGGGCAAGGCTTCCTTCTTCGTCATGACGCAACGACAGGTTGCCACGAACCCGACCGAGAAGCTCACACTGCCTGATGCAGCAAGGTAGAGACTGACGCAAGGGCTGGATAGTCGCGGTCTCGGTGAAGGACGGTCAGATCGTTGCGTATTGCACAGGCTGCTATGAGGCAATCCACCGACGATCTTACCGTAATGCCTCTGCCCCGTGCCGTTCGATACAGTTCTACCGCGTGGTCAAACACGGCTTTCTGTAGTGGCGCCTCGACGATCTCGGCGGCGTCGAGGATAGATCTGATGCGACGCAATGCGGTGAGGTCTCGGACACCCTGTAGAATTTCCTGGTAGACCGCAAGGCACAGAATGCGATCATGTGCGGGGCATACATCTCTGAGGTCAAGCTCGTCGTTCTTGCTGAAATGTGCAATCCAGGCCGAGGTGTCAACGAGAAACATCATCTCTCATCTCGGCGAGGTTGCCGTCCCAGACACCGGACGACGCATACTCATCAATCTGGGCAAAGGTTCTTTTCCGGATCAGCTCAAGCAGCGCCATGTTCACAACTTCAGAGTAGGTTTTTGTGCCGGTCATCGCCTTAGCTGTTTCTAAGGCTTGCTCATTAAGCACAAGATTCGTACGTTTCATGTGTATAGTATAGATGAGACTCACGACCAAAGCAACGGTTCCTTCTTCGTCATGACGCAACGGCAGGTTGCCATAAAAGCACGACGACAGGGGGCTGTTGTTGCTATACTAAAGGTAGACCGGAGGAGCAACACCATGAGCGGAATTCGACCAAGCGTGAGCTACAGCTTTACTATGCGCCTGAATATTGAGAACAGAAACGGCATGCTGGCACAGATTATTAATGCAATTGCAGCCGAGCAAGGCGACCCAGGGGCGGTTGATATCGTCAAGGTTGAAGACACCCACAAGGTGCGCGACCTCACCGTCAGTGCCCGCGATGAAGAACACTCTCGCGCAATTGTGGCGGCGGTAGAAAAGATCGACGGGGTAGAGGTCAGAAACGTCTCAGACCGCGTCTTTCTGCTGCATCTTGGCGGCAAAATTCGCATTCAGAATAGGATTCCGGTGGACTCGCGTGATGCCCTCTCTATGGTGTACACACCCGGTGTCGGCCGCGTCTGCCGGGCAATTGCCGAGGACCCTAAGAAGGCGCACAACCTTACAATTAAGCGCAACTCGGTTGCGGTGGTGAGCGACGGCTCGGCCGTGCTCGGACTTGGGAACATTGGCCCTGAGGCTGCAATGCCGGTTATGGAAGGCAAGGCTATGCTCTTTAAGGAGTTTGCCGATATCGACGCCTACCCTATCTGCTTGGCAACCCAGGAAACCGAAGAGATTATCTCGGCCGTTCGCTGGATAGCGCCGGGCTTTGGGGCGGTCAACCTGGAAGATATTAGCGCTCCCCGCTGTTTTGAGATTGAGGAGCGGCTCAAACGCGAACTGCAGATTCCGGTATTTCATGACGACCAGCACGGAACCGCCGTGGTTGTGCATGCGGCCACCCTCAACGCATTAAAGCTCATTGGCAAGCGGCTGGATAATGCAAGGGTGGTGGTGGTTGGTGCCGGGGCGGCTGGCGTCGCCATTACCCGCATGCTGCTCTCGGCTGGGGCGGGCAGCATCATCTGCTGCGACCGCAAAGGCATTATCAGCCGCACCCGCCTGAAGGAGCTCAACGAGAGCAAGGCCTGGCTGGCGACAGCAACAAACGCAGAGAACGAGGACGGCTCCATGGTGGAGGCTGCCCGCGGAGCCGACATTCTTATTGGTGTCAGCGGCCCCGGCATTGTGCCGGTAGAGGCGGTCAAACAGATGGCAAAAGACGCCATCGTATTCGCGCTTGCCAACCCCATACCGGAAATTATGCCGGAGGAAGCTGCTGGTCATGCGCGCGTTATTGCTACCGGGCGCAGTGACTACCCAAACCAGATCAACAACGTACTTGCCTTTCCCGGCATTTTCCGTGGAGCGCTTGATGCACGCGCAACCGACATTAACGAGGAGATGAAACTCGCCGCCGCCCGCGCCATTGCCTCATCCATAGACGACTCGGAACTTGGTGAGGAGTACATTATTCCCAGCGTCTTCAACCGTGAGGTGGCAACCCGCGTTGCCGAGGCGGTCAAGGAGGCCGCTTACGAAAGTGGTGTCGCTAAACGCCCACCGGGCTGATTTGAGCACCGGGCGTTACATTCGTAGCGGCACAAGGTTTAGGCTGCTGAAACCCACACCGGCAACGCCTACCAAAACCATACTCATCCCGGCACTGATCACTCACCGAACCGGGCGGTCTCTAAGCTTTCCGAGCCTGCTTTCTGTATTACCACACCACACTAACCCCGTACTCCGCAAACCGCGTATCCGAGGTCACCACCGGCGCAGATGCTTCGAGTGCCGTTGCAATAATAAACCGGTCAGCCGGGTCGCCATGAATTGCCGGTAGACGGGTCGCACGGATCAACGTCTCGGCAGACAGTGAAATTACCTCAAGCCGATGATGCTCAATGGCGCGGAGCCACCACTCTTCGGGAGGAGCAGCAAGTGAGAGCTTGCCCTTTGCGTGTTTGACCGCAATTTCAAAGGCAGTAATAGCCGAGACCGCAACGACCAGCTCCTTGTCAATTCGCGCGAGCGTTTTCTTGGTGAGCCGCCCGCCTCCCTGAGCGAGCCATAGCAGCGCACACGTATCAAGGATGATCAATCTATCTCACCCCATTCATCATGCGCCAAGTCTTCGGTGGGATCATAATTGAGAACCGTACGAGACAAGACTGGGTCAACGGTTGTTCGCTTTTTTTCGTCGCGTTTGCGAAGCTCTGCGACCGGCACCCCATTACGACTGATAATGTAAACCTCACCCTCCGACACTTCTTGCAGGATGCGAGAAAGCTGGGTTTTGGCCTCATGCGTATTCACGGTCTTCATATAGATTAGTCTAATAGACTAAGTTTAATTAGTCAAACATGCTGAAGTCGATGTCTCAACAAGGGTGATGTATGCAGAAGAACTACGCCGGGAAGGCAAAAGAGTCCGGCGTCACCCATCCTAGCAACAGGAACCTTAACTCACCACTCCCAACGCACAGGGTAAGCCTGGATCAGCGGATCAGGCGTAAGAATGACCAGCCCTTTGCAGATTGATTGGCTGACCAAAAGTCTATCAAATGGGTCTTTGTGGAATGCTGGCAAGGTCGAAATGTGTAGTGCATCGGTTTCATCTACCGGCATTGTAGCAATTCCATGGGCCTCTCTAATGCGAGGAATGTAACGTGCGGGTGCCTGGGGCAGGGGGAGTTTGCCAAGGCTGTGTTTAACAACAATTTCCTGGCATGACGCAGCGCTCAGCCACACTTCCTCAGCAGTAAGAAAGAGGTGCCGCGCGACAGGCGATAGCGCGGGGTCGTC
>CAZQIK010000218.1:0-4254 GCA_964593085.1 uncultured Spirochaeta sp. | reverse complement strand
ATGCAGTCATTGCGGTTTCAAACGAGCTTGATGAGTCAATTATCGAGCAGCTGGTAGCGCGCGGAGCACCTGTGGACCTGTGGGGTGTGGGTACGAGCTTGGTAACCGGAGGCTCCGACTCATCTCTGACTGGCGTATATAAGCTGGCGGCAAAAGAGACGGCAGCCGGGTTTGAACCAACCATGAAGGTCTCAGACAACCCAAGCAAAACAACTAATCCCGGAATAAAACAGGTGCATCGCTTTTATGGCCGGGACGACACCCCCATTGCAGATCTCGTGTCCTTTGAGGGTGAGTCATGGACTCCGGGTGAGGATGTCTCGTTTTTCCACCCCGACACCGACTACCGTTGCTTTCGACTACGTGAGTGGGTCAAGGCGGTGCCGCTCCTACAACCGCACATGAAAAGCGGAAAGCGTATCGGGGCCTGCGACACGCTGCCTCAGATGCGAGCCCGAACCTTATCCGGACTTGAAGAGTTTGACGACTCGTTTAAACGGCTAATCAATCCTCATGTATATCGTGTCTCCATTACCGACGTAATGAAACAAACCAAGTTAAAAATGGTTACTCGATTTTTAGATGAACGCCCGGTTGATCAGTAGGAACCTCACCTCCTGTGGCGCAGATCACTCGAACCGATACACTGCACCCCGGCCTCGGTCATGTCGTGCAGTGCGGAATCTACCGAACCCTCCGGCACGTTCACCCCGCGACATGCGTCCTCAATCAGATAGGTCTCAAGTCCGTATTGCACTGCGTCTAAAGCAGAGAATTTCACACATACGTCGGTTGCAAGACCGCAAATAAAGACCCGAGTAATACCGTGCGTGCGAAGATAGCCATCAAGTCCGGTAGGGGTAGCATGATCGTTCTCAAGAAAGGCAGAATACGAATCCAGTTCTCGACTCGTTCCCTTGTGAAGCACCATTGTCAAAGGTCGTTGATCTAACTCCGGGTGGAAACTTGCCCCAGCATCACCCTGAATACAGTGGTCAGGCCACAGCACTTGTTTGCCATACTCTAGCTCAATGTGTTCAAACGGTTGCTTTCCATGGCGTGAGGCAAAGGAGACATGTCCTTGTGGGTGCCAGTCCTTTGTGGCAACCACAATGCCGAATTTGGCTGCTACTTCGTTGATAATAGGGATAATCATGTCCCCTTCGGAGACAGCTAAGCTCCCGCCAGGGCAGAAATCGTTCTGCACATCAATAATTATCAAGGCCTCATGCTTCGTTTCCCGTGAGCTCTTCGTGTCCGTCATGGTGCACCTCCATGTTTCACTGCTGTCTGAAGCGTAATATACTAACATCTCAGGAAAAATGTGAGAAACACCGTGTAGCATATCATACCTACGTCTGTGCAAACGCAGATTAGTTTTCGGCCCGGGGCCGACAATTTTCTTGACCTTGCTCTACGATGGGTGCTTAAATGCTATTTGTTCTGGTACATTAAGCACATATGGAGCGCGGCAAAGGAGCTTAGGTATGCGTGAAGTTATGGATCACACCGCAGGCAAGGTTTACCTCACCTACTTGGCGGCAACGATCGTCGGTATGGTAGTGGCTATTGTTCGCGGAGCGATGAGTGTCCCGGAAGGTGGTGAGCCATTTCTCTTGTTCGGATGGATGACGGCCCCACTTGTGGCTGGAATCGTGTTCGTCTTGCTATGGTTGGTTGGGTACCTGGTGTACTTCTTCAAATTCTGGCCGTATCGCTAATCCAGCACTACGCTACTACTACGAGGAGCTCAAACTATGGTTTTTGATATCGCGGTACTCACCATCTTCGGATTAATCATCATCGGCATGGCGGCCTACGGCTACAAGATTTCGGCAAAAACCGCCGAGGACTACATGTTAGGTGGGCGAACCATCGGTGTTGTTGTCATGTTCTTTTTCGTGTTGTTTGCAATATCTTCCAGCTGGACTTTTTATGGCTTTCCAGGACTCTTGTATCTGGAAGGGCCTGGATACGTGTTCTTTATCTGGGGTTCGGTAGCTGGTTTTGCCGGTCTGTATATGTTCCTTGGGCCACGCATCTGGGCGCTCACTAAGATGAACCGCTTTCTCTCACCGGTAGAGGCTCTTGGAGAACGGTATGAGTCAAAACCACTCCGCTTGGTGCTGGCAGTCAGCATTCTCGCCTTCATTGTCCCGTATGTCGGCATACAGCCCCTGGGCGTTGGCGCTGGCTTCCAGGCGCTTACCGGACTCCCGGCCCTTTGGGGTGCCACATACACCGCTGTGCTGCTCATCTTTCTGGTACTACTCGGCGGCATGCGTATTGTGGCCTGGGTAAATATCTTTTTAGGTGTCGTATACGTGACTGCTCTCATGGGCTCAATGGTGTGGATCGTGAATGTCGCACTCCCTGGCGGCCTCCCCGGTGCGGCAGCAACCATCATGGATACCCAGCCCGAGTTGCTCTCGGCTCCCGGCCCAAAAGGTACTTTTACCCCGGTTCTTATGGGAGGAACTTTCATTGTTGGTCTGCTGGCGTTTAGCTGGCCCCACGTTGTTATTGGTGCGATGACGGCACGGGATAAGAATCTGTTCAAATGGTTCCCCTTGTTGATTTTCGTGTTTGGTGGTCTATTCTTCTACATCATCCCGTTTATTTGGGGATCCGTGGTGGCGCCAGCCATTATGCCGCTTGAGGAGCTCACCGCACAGGCCGCCGAGCTTGGAACAACCGTAGAGATTGAGGCGGACCGCGTGGTTCAAACAATCATTGTTCAGGAATTGCCCGGCTGGTTTGGGGTGTTCGTACTCATGGGCGTAATTGCCGCAGCCGTATCTACAGCCGCGGTGCAACTCATGACCTCCAGCGTGATTGTAGCTCGTGATGTAATTCAGGGTGTATTTAAGCCGGATGCAGATGACAAAGAAGTCACTCGCTGGGCCCGGTGGAGCGTTATCGTCATTGTTATTCTTAGTCTCAGCATCTCGGTCATTGATACCGGTGCTATGGCCCTATATCTGACCGATGTATCAATTCCCGGTTTTGCGCAGTGGTCGCCAGCGCTGGTTGGCGGGCTACTCTGGAAACGAGGTACCCGACAGGGGGCAATTGCAGCCACTTTGGTAGGGGTCATCTACTTGGTACTTGGGTTGCTTATCACCCCGGGAGGCAGTCGCGTCCTTTTGTTTGATCTGCACCCAATTGTACCAACCCTATTGGTGAACACCATTGTCTACATCGTAGTGAGCTTGCTAACCCCTGCTCCCAGCGAGGAGATTCAGACCCAGTTCTTTGACGAGGTCGACGAGTTCCTTCGCTCAGAGAGTTAAAGAGCGGCAGAATACACGACCCTGGAGGTCCGCGTGGCAGATAAATGGAGACTAGTTTACAACCCTCAAGGCGATGCAGCCGACATGATTGCCTACCCCTCGGCCTTAGTCGAGGGGCGTATAGCTGGCAAGTACATGCTCTCAAGTGAGTCTTTACCAAACACTCTAATCATTCAAGGTTTCAAGCGAGCCGGGATTATTGCTGGCGCAGATGTGAACATTGACAAAGAGGCTGCCAAGAAACAAGGCCTTGATGTTGCTAAGTCTGCCCGCGGAGGTCGCGGCGCCGCCAAGGCGGTCGGCAGCATGTCCTTTTCAGACCTCATGGCCAAAGGCTCCCGCAAGTTCAAACCCAAAGATGTCGATGCGGACAAGCCAGCTGTCTTACTCTACACTTCCGGTACAACCGGTAAGCCCAAAGGGGTAATTCTCTCTCACCGAAACTTTATCACCCAGGCGGTTGAGATCTCGGACAACTACTTCAAGATGGACCATAAAGATACCGTAATCGGTGTCTTACCCCTCTTTCACGTATACGGCCTCGCAAACGGCCTCATACCTTCAATGTACTTTGGCTGTAGGCTCAGCCTCGTACCCCAATACAGCCCGCACCACTTGCTCTCAAATATAGAGGCGGTCAAAGCCACCGTGCTCATTGCCGTGCCCAGCATGTACATGCACCTCATTCAACTGGCCCGCATGCGCAAAAGCAAGATTCCTAAGACAATGCGCATATCCGTCTCTGGTGGCGCACCAATGCCGCTCACAACCCTTCAAGAGTTTGAAGAGGTCTTTGAGACCCAAATCTCGGAGGGCTATGGCCTAACCGAGACGACCTCAGCAGTATGTCTCAACCAATCCGGCAAGGCCTATAGGGAAGGCTCAATCGGCCCACCGGCACCGGCAATAGAGATGAAGGTGGTGGACGACGACGGCGAGGCACTACCCGACGGAGAAGTTG
>CAZQIK010000217.1:0-4257 GCA_964593085.1 uncultured Spirochaeta sp. | reverse complement strand
TAGTGCGGGCCGCTGCGCAGCGTCCTATTTGGGGTCGAGTTGTTGGTGCGGCGGTTGGTGTAACCGCCGGTCCTTTTGGGGTGGCGCTGGGCTTCCTTGTAGGTTTCTTGGTAGATCACATGCGCATGCGGCGCACTGCCGGGTCCATGGTTGCGCGCTGTTTCAGTGGCTCTACTACCGTCCCAACTCGCCAAGAGGCCGAACAGGCAACCGGTCTTCCTCTCGAGGTTGTTGCTTTTACTGGACTGGGAGTTCGGGTTGTTGTTGCCGACGGATTTGTGAAGGACCTTCATCTTGGTACCCTGCAACGGGAGCTGCGTACACGTTATCCCCGGATTGCTCGCTCGGCGCGCCAAGTAGAGTCTGTGATGCAGGAAGCGGTGGTTCTGGGTACTCGCATTGATCTGTCTCGAGCCTTGCGTCTTGTGGAGGCGGAATCCCCGGTTGTTAAAGCGGAGCTATTTGCAGCGCTGCTGCGGGTTGCGCTCAGTGACGGTGCGGAGCTCTCACCTGCGCGAATTCAACAACTTGAAGCTATCGGGACCGGGCTTGGGCTCAACTCCGAGGATATACGCACCATGCTGCGTCCTTTGCGCAGCCTGAACGCAGAGGCCCGTGCAGTGCTTGGAGTGGACCCGGATATCGACCTGGCCGGGCTCAGAAAGATTTATCGCCGCTTAGCTACGGAGTTTCACCCCGACCTTGCCCAGGAACTCACGGCAGACCAGCAGCGTATGACGAATGAAGCCTTCCTCCGCATACAAGAAGCCTACCGCACCCTTAGCAGGGAACTCGGTGGGGAAGATCCACACTAAAGCCGGTGGCCTCTATGCAGTCACGCGCTCAATGCGGGCCCCTAAAGCCTGCAGACGCGCGGTTAGGTTTTCGTATCCGCGTTCAATCTGGTATACATTGTGAATGGTGCTTGAGCCCTCGGCGCAAAGCGCCGCAAGTAGCATAGCCATTCCTGCGCGTACATCGGGCGACACCAGCTCCGACCCGCTAAGCCGAGACGGGCCGCTGACTACTGCACGATGCGGATCGCAGAGTACAATTCTTGCACCCATGCCAATGAGTTTGTCTACGAAAAACATGCGCGACTCAAACATCTTCTCATGCACCAAGACAGTGCCGTCTACCTGAGTGGCAACAACCGTCATAATGCTGGTGAGGTCCGGCGGGAAACCAGGCCATGGGGCGTCGTCAATTTTCGGGATCATACCACCCATGTCGGGATGAACGCGAAGTTCCTGGTGCGCCGGAATGTGCAGATCTGCACCATCTACCTCCCAGTAGATGCCAAGTTTGGCGTACGCAATCTTCACCATTTTCAAATGGTGTGGCGCCGCATTCTCAATAGTGAGTTCGCCACGGGTCACGGCCGCCAGACCAATGAATGATCCTACCTCCATGAAGTCGGCCCCAATTGAGAAGTCAGCCCCATGAAGCTTGGTACGTCCCTCTATGCGAAGGATGTTTGAACCGATTCCACTGATTGACGCCCCCATTGCGTTGAGCATATTACAGAGATCCTGGATGTGGGGTTCAGAGGCAGCATTTTCTATGACGGTCTCACCCTCGGCAAGAACTGCCGCCATGACGGCATTTTCGGTCGCGGTGACTGAGGCCTCATCCATGAAAATTTCGCTACCCTTGAGTTTGTTGGCCGTGAGTTTATAGGCGTCGTCAACCTCAATGCGGGCACCAAGGGCCGACAGGGCCAGAAAGTGACTGTCAAGGCGCCGGCGCCCAATTACATCGCCGCCAGGCGGCGGCAGTACCACCCTGCCGGTGCGAGCAAGTATTGGTCCGGCAAAAAGGATTGATGCCCTGATTTTACGTGCAAGATCGACCGGCAGTTCCGAGACCACAATGTTGTGTGTGGTTACCTCGTACTCACCCTTGGTCTCTAAGCGCACTACGGTGGCGCCGAGCTTCTCAAGGATTTCGAACATGACATGTGCGTCTTCGATATCCGGTACGTTGCGAAGACGGACCGTTTCATCGGTGAGTAAGGCTGCTGCAATACAGGGAAGGGCAGCGTTCTTGTTTCCGGCAGCGCGTATTCGTCCTTTGACGGGAATACCGCCTTCAATCTGGTATCGATACATGGGCGCATCGTATCGGCGGCACCGGTGGGTGTCAACAGACGGTAAAAAAATACCGGGTGATGGTTGGTCGATTCTGTGAGGCTTCATGAGCGCCTTCGTGACCGGCGGTAGCGTAGCCTCAAGGGGGGGTGAAGAAGTAGGGCGGATCCGCGAACATGTCTGAGGACATTTGAACTCGGGCGCGGTACAGTCCTTCATGTGGTCCAAAAGCACGAACATAAATTTCGAAAGATGGTGAGTCGGTAACACTGAACGGACTTTGCAAGACTCGCGGTAGAATGTAACGTGGAGTGAGGTCGGTATCGCTTGTGCCTTCCGGAGAGGGCCGGTTCTGCTCAAACTCTTCCGGCTCCGGAACAAATGTCTGTCTCAGCACTGTTTCGGTGTGGTGTTCTATGTGCTGAGGTAAAGCAAACTCAACAAAGGCATCGTACTCATAGTTGTTGAGGAGTGTCTCGGAGCGGTCAAGGAAGGCGTTTAGGCTGCGGACAACGGCAATTGATTCGTCGCCGCGATACGCTCTGCCATCCCATACATAGCGGGTGATGAAGGTCTCAATTCCGGAACCTTGCTCATAGGCAGTTTGATATCGCAGCATGTTGAACACCCCCTGGTCATCTATCTCGGTGATGCGCCAGCGTTCATTGCGGGTGTCACGCACAGTCATTCGACTTGGTTCCTCTATGCCTGAGCCAAATATCAGCCATTCTTCAATGAGCCCCGTACCGCGCATGGTCTCAACGACAACGGCATTCACCGACATGGAAGCGTCAGGTCGTGAAAGCCTGCGGAAACTCAAGCCTTTGAAAACTGGTGGCGCGCCGATGCCGTATTGCCCGTGCTCTTCTATGCGGCGCCGAGAGGTTTTATAGACAAAAACGAAAAGTTCAGGTGAGCTTAATCCCCGAACGTACAGGCGCGAGATATCCGCCAACACCTCCAAACGGTTCTCAGCATCGGCGCCACGCACGGCCGCGATGACTACATCGACCGTGTCTTCCCCATGCAGATCACGGACGAGGGCATGCGCCTCACCGTTTGAAAGTACTGGAGAGTAGGTGTCCGGCAGCAGTTGGATTGCACGGCGTACAATGTACTCGGAGTCGGAAACAGATGTCTCGCTGGCCAGCTGTGCGGGCAAAACAAAGCCGTTAACAAAAAGCAGAGCAAAAAAAAGGGCGGGGAAGAATTTGATGCGTATCAGCTTTCAGCTCCCTGTCTAAGCAGAATCATGCCTGTATCATACTCATCCTTAGGACTTTCTGCTACAATCTCAAGCGAAGGGTTGTTGTATGATGAAAGTAATGAAATTCGGAGGGAGCTCGCTCGCGGACGCGAGCCGCATCGCGGCAGTTGCCGAGATCGTACGTGCAGAAGCTACGGGCGCTTCGGTAGTGATTGTTCTTTCAGCGATGAAGGGTGTCACAGATACTCTGCTTGCCGCAGCCGATCTAGCGGAGAACGCAGATGCGGAGTTTCACTCACTGTATGAGCGGGTGTTTGATACTCATGAGAACGCGGTCAAGACCTTGTTCGCCAATGAGACTGATGCGCGGTCAGGCTCAAGCACTGAGTTTACCCATTCTGGTCAGCTTATGGGAGAACTTACTGCGCTACATCACGAGCTTGGCGATATTCTCCATGGAATTGAGTTGGTGAGAGAGTGTTCACCGCGAAGTCGCGACCTGATAGCAGGATTCGGTGAGCGAATGTCATGTTCGCTGGTGAGCGGATATTTGAGCTTTCTTGGTGAGAAGGCTGTTATGGTTGATGCTCGCCGAGTTATTGTGACCGAGGCCGAGCACGGGGCTGCTACCGTTCGGCTGGACAAGAGCTTTGAGCGTGCACGGGCACTTGTTCACTACGAACAGGAACTGCCGATTGTAACCGGCTTCATTGCCGCTACCGAGGACGGGATTACCACAACCCTTGGTCGCAACGGCTCCGACTATACAGCAAGTCTGTTGGGCGCCGGTCTACATGCCGATGTAATTGAGATCTGGACCGATGTAGACGGAGTCTTAAGTGCCGACCCGCGCTATGTTGAGGATGCTTTTGTCATTCCCACTATTACTGTGGAAGAAGCTATGGAGCTGGCTTATTTTGGTGCCGAGGTGCTGCACCCTTATACCAAAATAAGCCAGCT
>CAZQIK010000216.1:0-4274 GCA_964593085.1 uncultured Spirochaeta sp. | reverse complement strand
GCCGAGCCTCAGGAACTATTGAAAGCACCACCTGTTTTTAGGGATCCACGCGGGCCCCAACTCTTGTGGCGCTATCTTGCGCGGAACCACTACGAACTCTTACCGCTCGAGGAGAAAAGTCGTTGGATGAGTCACTGCGCGGCCAGACTTTTGATGCCGGAGATTGATGACGCAGTGGATTTTAAGCGTTTCCGCCGCAAGGTGGAGAACCTGCTTGCTCGGTCGGATACGCCCGCTTCGCACAAAGGCATTTTGTTGGAGTTGCGTGAGTATGCCGACTGGATCGAGGCTCACGTTTTGTCTCACAAGGGATAGCGTTTGCTGGTGTCAGTTAGGCAGTGACTCATTGTCCCGCCTGACAGAAGATACGGTACACTACAACCAGTTATTCCATCTTGTTCTTGGTTGGATTCTGAGGTAACTTAACGCTCCTATGTCGTTGAGAAACATACCGGCACGGCCGAAAAACACGAGTTCTGAGAAAGGCCGCATAGGCCTGAGTCGCCACGGAGTTGGTGCTTCCATGTACGACGGTCTACGGGTTGGTCTGCTGATGTCGTGGCGACTGTCGCTTGTGTTAGTCCCGGCAGCTTTCTTCGTGCTTGTGTTGGACCTGTTCGGTCTTCTTGTTCCGTTGGCAGCGCTGCTGGATCCGGTCATGGCGCTTGCTGGGCTTCCTGGAGAGGCCGCGTTGGTGTTTGCAACCGGTGCTCTTATTACAATCTATCCCGCAATTGGTGTGATGAGTTCCCTGAGTTTTACCGCCAGTGAGATCACCGTGATTGCGCTTATGATTCTCATCTGCCACAACCTTTTCGTCGAGACCGCGGTGCAGGCCCGCGTCGGGTCAAACCCAGTACGCATAGTTGCCGTCAGAGTGCTCACCGCGATTGTTGTCGGTATCGCGGTCGGGCGATTCATGGGGTTGGAGCCAAGCGTTAATAGATCCTTGAGCGCAGAGTTTCAGTTGGGCTTTCCAGGCTGGTCGCCAGCCGCGGCAGCTTTGTCCACGTGGGCAGCGGGAACGGCGCGTATTGTAGTGCGAATCGTGATAATCGTGGTGCTGCTGATGATAGGACAGCGGCTGCTCGAGCGCAGCGGAGTATTGCGGCGTGTAGCAAAAGTCTTTGAACCGGTAGTGGTTTTGCTTGGCTTACCACGAAGTACGGCTTTTTTGTGGATTGTCGGCAATACCTTAGGACTAACCTATGGAGCAGCGGTGATTCTTGAGGAACGTGGACGTGGCGAACTGTCGCTTGAGGATGCCGACCTCCTTAATCACCACCTCGCGGTATCACATAGTTTGTTTGAGGATACGTTTTTGTTCGTGGCACTTGGTGCCGGAGTCTTTATTTTGATAGTTCCGCGGCTTATGGCTGCCATAGGTGTGGTCTGGCTCAGGCGGCTAACCCGCTCTCGCACGAGAGGTCCGCTGTTTCATCGACATGCAGATATTCTGAAGGAGCATGAGTCTTGAAAAAGCTTGGTACTTTTGGCGGCGTCTTTGTCCCTTCTTTTGAAGCAATTCTTGGGGCGGTCCTATTCCTCATTCTCCCGCTGCTGGTAGGTGCGGTGGGCGTGTGGAACGTCATGATTATTGTGGTGCTTGCCAACTCAGCAACTCTTGCAACTGCGTTTTCGATTGCCGACAGCTCAACCAATGTGCGAAATGTAGGTGCTGGCGGTATGTACGCCCTATCCAAGAACTCCCTGGGCATAGCATTTGGCGGCTCTATAGGAATTCAATTGTTTATTGCTCAGGCGGTTAGCATTGGCTTTTACTCGGTAGGTTTTGCCGAGCCGCTGCAACAGTTTGTGGTGCGAATCCCAGCTGTTGCGCAACTGATTGAGAGTTACGGGCTATCTGCACTGGTTCAGAAACAGTTGCTGGCGACCTGTATTGGAATTATTGCACTGCTGGCAGCACTGATAGGGGCGGAATTTGCATCCAAGCTCCAGTCCATAATATTTGTCGTGTTAATTGTTGCAGTTGGGCTGGTGCTGGCATCACCACTTTTTGGCCCTCTTTATGGCGGCGAACGGGTTTTCACGTCTACTCCGCTTGGACAAGGCTTAATTCCTGGCATTGGCTTTTGGGCGGCATTTGCCATCTTCTTCCCAGCGGTCACAGGAATTGATGCCGGTGTAGGAATGAGCGGGAACCTTAAAGACCCTAGCCGCTCGCTGGCGCGCGGTACTTTTTGGGCCATTGCGGTTACCTTTGCCGTTTACATTGCTACAACCTTAATATTCGGGCTGGTGCGACATGACCTGCTTGTCCCTTCCGAAGGATATGTACCTTCGGCTATTAACATCTTCTTTGATGAGCCGGTTATCATGATGGTGCTGCTCATTGGAATTCTCTTTGCAACCGGGTCTTCGGCGCTTTCGTACTTTCTCACCGCTCCCAGAACCGCCCAGGCACTTGTACGTGACCGAGTAATACCGCGCCCCTTGCGTTTTTTAGGACAGGATTTTACTAAG
This sequence comes from uncultured Spirochaeta sp., assembly GCA_964593085.1. Lineage (GTDB taxonomy): Bacteria > Spirochaetota > Spirochaetia > DSM-27196 > SLAA01 > SLAA01. The sequence goes on along the minus strand of CAZQIK010000216.1, from coordinate 1,790 downwards.
AACGGACGCGAGCCTCGCTGGGCAACCGTAATGACCTTCCTCATTTTTCTTCCCGTTATCTGGGCAGGCGATATCGCCCTGGCTTCGCTCATCGTTGGTATTTGTTTTCTCGTGGTCTATGCTTGGATGAATCTCGCAGCATTCTTTGAACGAATTAGTGGCAACCCCAGCTTTCGTCCAACCAGCAGAGGGCATTGGTTCGTATCTCTGTATGGTTTTATCATCTGCATGGCTGTTGTTTCGCTCTTTGACTTCCGCATAGGTATCGCAATTCTTGCTGCCCAGTTGCTGCTCATCGTGCTACTGCTCAAATTTCGGGCTCGCAACATGCTCGAGGGTGTATGGTGGGGTGTACTATTCTCACTTGTCGGGTGGGGCTCACGCCGACTGGGGAAAATTGTTCAGGGTACCAAGAACTGGCGGCCGATCGTTGGGGTGTTTGGTTTCGCTGACAAAGAGGAAGAAACCGCGCGGCTGCAAGGAATTGCACTGCGTATTGGTGAGAATCGCGGATATGTTGCGCTGAATCTTCTCTGTCCACGCAAGCTTACCCCGGAGTCTGTGCCGAAACTGCCCAATTCTCGTCTTATTCGTACAACGGAGGACCGCTTTGGGACATCAATCCGTTCAATAGTGCAGGCGACCGTCCCCGGTGGGTACAATTTTAATACTGTGGTACTTCCAATGGACCCTCGGTTAAACCTAACCGACCTCACACGTGACTTAATTGCCGAACAGGTGAACGTGATATTATATCGACATGGTAGGGTAGAGATAGGGGCAGGACGCATTGATGTTTACTGGAAAGGGCAAGAGAATGGAAATCTCATGGCGCTCTTTGCGTACATTATTTCGCAGTCCGGTGCAGGCGCAAAGAATCAGGATGTACGAGCAATTCGCATTATCCGCAAGTTGATGCCCGAGGAGGAGGCGGAATTCGCGCGTGACGAGATGAAAGAACTTATCCGCGGCGCTCGTCTTGATGGTGAGGTGCTCATACTCGAACCGGACGACAAACGTTTTCAAGAGACAGTTGCGGCTAATTCTGACGACGCCGCCATGATACTCATGGGAATGCCCGGTGAAAACATGGGAGCGGTTGCCCAGGTCTTCCAGTTGGACGAGCTGTTCTTCACCAAGCAGATTGAAGCATATGAGGACTTTCCACCTATTCTGTTTGTGAAAGCCTCCAGCGTATTCGACTTGTATGCCTAAGCCCGGACGATAGTGGCAGCGCTAACAAAATTTTAACACAAATAGTGTTCACGTACGTGTAGATGAAGATAGCACACGAGATCGACGGCATGCAGCAGAACATTCTCAGAATGGGAGCACGAGTCGATACCGCGCTTCGAAAGACGTTGACTGCGCTTGAGTTTCGAGACTACGAGCTTGCAGCCGAGGTTATTGGTGAAGACGCTCTCATAGATGCCCTCCAAGCCAAGATAGAAGACGAGTGTACGCGCATCATCTCTACTTCGCAAACCAGTCCCTCGGAACTACGCCAACTATTGGTTGGAATTAAGCTTTCTTCCAGCTTAGAACGTACTGGTGATCACGCGCGACATTTAGCTCGTCGGGCGCGGGTAGTCACCGATCCGCTCTTTGTGGATGCGCTACCGCTCATTCGCCGCATGGCCGAGATCGACACGGAAATGCTCCACGATAGCTTAACAGCCTACGTTCAAAGAGACCCAGAAGCGGCATGTGCAATAGCAGCGCGCGACGATGAGATTGACGAGCTGAATAGCCAGCTCTCCAAGCTGCTGATTGGTATTATGCAAGCGCAC
>CAZQIK010000215.1:0-4291 GCA_964593085.1 uncultured Spirochaeta sp. | reverse complement strand
GCATGCGCTTCGTTAAAGCTCTCGGAAAGGAGCCCAAGATAAATTTTATGATCAAGGGTTTTCACCAGTCCACCCTGCATTTCCGGGTGCCCGGTGTAGTCGCTAACCTGTTTTAGGTTATGCTCATATCCGGGGCCGATGATCTCTGCAATCCGAGTAAATGTGCCACCGGTAGAGTAGACAACCAGGTCCGGGTTTATTTCTACCAGGCCTTTTATGAGGAGATCAAGGTCGGTTTTGTCGGCGGTACTAATAAGGGCTCGCTTGAGCGGCACCTTGTCTTCCGCTTGGGAAACAACGTTAATCATGTTGGATCCTTGCTTGGCTTGATGATCGGGCCGGGGCCTGCCTGCTCCCGTCGGCGTTCCAGATACGCGAAGGCGTCATGGCTGTGAATGCTCTCGTTATTTTCTGCTTCGACGCTAAACCAAGGGAAATCATAGCGACGTTCAATTCCCAAGCATACATCGCGCACAAGATCCTCTACAAATGCTGGGTTATCGTAGGCACGCTCGGTAACGTAACGCTCATCTTCACGTTTGAGCAAGGTATAGATACCGCAGGATGCCGCATTCTCCACAATTTCAATGACGTCCTCAATCCAGAAGAAATCCCCGAGTTCAAGTTTCAAGCCAACGCGACCGCGCTGATTGTGAGCGCCGCGCGCAGATATTTCTTTGGAACAGGGGCACAGAGTGGTCACGGGTACATCGACCCCAACTACAAAGTGGCGATCTGTAGCCGAGACCTCACCGGTAAAGCTACAGTCGTAGTACAACAGACTTGGTAGCCCGGTAACCGGCGCTTTTTTCTCCATGTAGTACGGGAAACGTAGCTCGCAGTAGGCACGTTCGGCCTCAAGGCTTACGCGAACCTCTTCCAGCATATCCAGGAAATGGGGCATTTCAACCTGCTTGTAGTGTGCGTGGAACACCTCAACGAAACGGCTCATGTGCGTTCCCTTGTAGTGATGCGGCAGGTCTACGAGTAGGTCTACGGTTGCAACGCTATTTTGCCGTCCGGCATGTTTATCAAGCACCGAAACTGGATAGCGTAGACGACGTATACCAACCTTTTGTATAGGAATATTGCGAGAGTCCTCGCGACTTTGTACATCTACCATTACCGGAGTTTAGCATGGGATGGCTATGATGTTTAACGGGTATTCGCAGGTTTTTTGCCGGGTTGCGTGTTAAGCCTTAAACCGCAAGATTTAAGACTCAAGCCTCACGATGGGTCATACCCTTTCGGCCGACTCTACGGTGTTCAACAGCAACATAGTGATAGTCATAGGGCCGACCCCCCCCGGCACCGGGGTAATTGCACGAGCCACATGCGAAGCTTCCTCATACAAGACGTCTCCCTGCAAGCGGTACCCTTTCGTTGTCTCAGGCGCGTCGACTCTATTGACACCGACATCAATGACAACCGCACCTGGCTTTATCATGTCTCCGGATACCATTCCCGGACTGCCTGCGGCAGCAATGAGGATGTCGGCACGGCGAGTGTGTTCCGCAAGATTCTTAGTACGGGTATGGCAGACAGTCACGGTTGCGTTGCCGGAGGGGCGTTTTTGTGCAAGCAGCGAGGCAAGCGGCTTACCCACAATGTTGCTGCGGCCAAGGACTACAACTTCGGCGCCCTCGGTTTGTACTCCGCTCTTTTCCAGCATAACCAAAACGCCGTGTGGCGTGCATGGGATAAACCCGGGGAGGCCCAACAACATATTGCCCATACTCACCGGATGAAAACCGTCTACATCTTTGGCTGGATTTATGGCCGCAATAACCTTACCGGAGTCTATATGCTTGGGCAGAGGCAACTGCACGAGAATACCGTGTATACGAGAATCGGAATTAAGTTTTTCTACAAGGTCAAGCAGTTCCTGTTCCGAGATATCGGTCGGGAGTCTGTTATCACTCGAATAAATGCCTAGTCGCTCACAGGCTCGCTCTTTAGCCGTGACATAGGAAATGCTGGCGGGATCCTCCCCTACCAACACTACAGCGAGGCCCGGTGTAATTCCCCGTGCGCTCAAGTTTTCAATGCGCTCAGCGAGTTCGGTTTGAACCTCGGCGGCAATTTCTTTACCGTCTATGATCTTTGCTGCCATAATACACTCTGTGTACCATGGAACTGCCACTGGCGCAAGTTCAGCTTTTTTGCCAGATACGCGACGTTCATGCTGGCTTGATTTCCCGTTGTGCTCCGTGATAACTTTATCCGGAATAGGGTCACTAATCCGCCGCAACGGTTCGCCGTAGGCACGCATAAGGACGACATCCGCGTGAGAATCTCAAAGCATACAGTTTTTTTTATATTCCTAACGGCCGTTTTGTTATTTAGCGTGCACGGCGGAGTTTTTGCACAGGGAGATGAGGACTTCACTCCTCTCTACGGACGTGGAGACCAGATGCTATCTCTCAGCATGGGTCCCTTCATTCCGCTGTTCTTTACCGGTGGTCCCGACGGACTGCAAGAAACGAATCTCTCTTTGGGCGGCACCGGGAACCTCCAGTGGCATGCATTTCTTAATTCCAACCTGACGTTGGGTGGCGAGCTTGGTGGAACCTTTACCTTTAGCCCGAATCGCACTCTGTTTATGGTGCCGCTTACCGCACGGGTTTCGTATTTCTTTCGCAACTATCCGTGGGAGTTCCCGGTTTATCTTGGCGCCGGTGTGAACTTTTCACGTATTCCGGATGAGGCCTTTAAGGCCGACCCTATTCTCAAACCCGGCTTTTCAGTATTGTGGAATCTGGATTCGGAGTGGGCCTTTGGCAGCAACTTTGTGTACTGGTGGGTGCCGCAGATTTATCTAGATTCCGACCTTGAGGATGAGACCCGCTTTGGCAACTTCCTTGAGATCACCATTACCGCAGTGTACCGGTTCTAAGGCGTTATATGACTACACACACAGTTAACCAGGTGTCTATGCAGGATAAAGCTTCTTCACGGAAAAATGGTCTGGGGCATTTTCAACTCGTACGCGGGACAGTTGCAGCTCTACTGCTTGGCGGACTGCTGCTCTTTGTGGCCTGCGAGGAACAACCCTACGGCATTTTTGCCTCCATTGAACGCGAGCAAGACGTTCCCGACTCCGAACTGGGCGAGAACGCTACTATTTTCGGCATGGCGGAGCTCGATAGCGAGTACTGGTTATCTTACATGCGCCTGCAGCGGCGACCGGCAGGCGGTAGCCCGAGTGATTGGGGCAATGCCCCCCACCCTGGCGGGTTTTCGTCCTCCGGGGATCATGCGCTGAGCCTTGTGGGGGAGCCGGGCGTTATTTACGCCGCGTTTCGCAACAACAAGGCCACCAGCTGGAACGTTTTCAAAAGAGAGTCATCCGCTGGCGACTGGATTTCCCTTGCTACCCAGGATCACGAAATTACTCGGCTTTTTCTGCTGGACAATGGTGGTACTTTTGAGCTTTTCGGTGCCGCGGTTGCTGATCGTAACAGTAACGGCGAGGCGAACAACTACAAGCTTGTGCAAATTGATACGGGTACACCCGGTTCCGGCGGCGCGGGTGTAACCGCTACGCAGGAAACCGGCGTTTATCCGGTTCGTGGTGGCGCGTTCCTTGCCAGCGCGAGCGCTACCTATGAATACACTTTCTTTACCCAAACGACCGTCTACCAAGGCTCGAGTTTTGCAGGCGTTGCAGAGCGTTCCTCGACCATTATCACCGACCCGCAAGCAGCCGTGGTTTTTAACGACGGCACCAGCAACAAGCTCTACATCTCCGGCCGGGGTGGCGTTGCGGTAAGCAGTGACGGTGCGACTTTTGAAACCAAGTCCGGTGGCAACACCCTAAACGGCTTTGGGACATATACGTCCGGTAGCGTGAACTACCTCATTGTTGGTTCACAGGATGACGACAATTCAAGCAGGTCTGGTGACGGCTACTATCTGGTGGCGCAGGACGCCGCCGATGGTGCTTCTGTAGCTGGAACGCGTGGTTCGCTTGCACGGATAACCGGAGAAACCGGTACCGCGCTTGGAGCGGAAAACTACGAAGGTACCTTGCTTTCAACGGCGCATATCCGGGACATCTATGCGGATAACAACCGCGTCTTTGCCTTAACCGTTGGTCGAGGCCTCTGGAGTGCAAGTATAGAAAACAATGGTGAACTCAAGTGGCTCTGGGAATAGAAAGCGAAAAATAGGAAACTGGGAACAAAGAATGGTGGGCAACCGCCGCCAATCTGTGAACGCCTACCAGTCAATTTGCGAACTGTCGTCGTAGACCTGTAGGTTAACTGCACGTTCAGCACCAAAGTAGGTC
>CAZQIK010000214.1:0-4325 GCA_964593085.1 uncultured Spirochaeta sp. | reverse complement strand
ACCGCCTTGACAGTAAGCGGGCGCATTACTACCATTGCGCGCAAGAAACCGTGCCAAGAATTTTAAGAAGGATACACTCATGAATCAGATTCCGGTCGCAGTGCTTGGAGCTACAGGAACGGTCGGACAGAAGTTCGTCACACTCCTTCAGAATCATCCCCAGTTCAAAATTACCGAGCTTGTGGCTTCGCCGCGTAGCGCGGGCAAATCGTATAAGGATGCTTGTAACTGGAAACAGCCGGGCCTCATACCCGAGGACTACGCCACGCTTATTGTCAAATCAATTGAGGAGCCGCTTACCTCACAGATACTTTTTTCCGGGCTGGACAGTTCAGTTGCTGGCGCGGCCGAAACTCGTTACGCGGAGGCCGGTCATGTTGTTATAAGCAACAGCAAAAACCACCGCATGGATCCGGATGTGCCGCTCATTATTCCGGAAATCAATAGTGACCATTTTGCCCTGGTGAAACGCCAGAAGCACAAAGGCGCACTTATAACCAACTGCAACTGTTCCACCATGTTCTTAGCAATGGCCCTGGCCCCGCTTGATGAAGAGTTTGGTATTGAGGCGGTGCAGGTGACAACGCTGCAAGCTATCTCCGGCGCCGGTTATCCTGGAGTACCCTCCATGGATATCATGGGAAACATTGTACCTTACATCGGAGACGAAGAAGACAAGCTGGAAAACGAGCCTGTAAAGATCCTCGGCAAGCTAAGCGAGACGGGTTTGCAGTTTGCTGATTTCGCGGTCAGTGCCACCTGTACCCGTGTACCGGTATTTGACGGGCATACAGAATCGGTCTCGATCAAGTTCAAACGTAAGCCGAGTGTTGCAGCGGTCAAGCAGTGTTTGACACGCTTCCGGGGCCCTGCCAATCTCCAAGACCTCCCGTCCGCGCCCCGGCAACCCATTGTAGTCCTTGAAGAACAGGACCGGCCACAACCACTCCGTGATTTATGGCTTGAGAACGGAATGGCGACGGTCGTTGGTCGTGTTCGAGCATGCCCGATCATGGACGTGAAGATGGTACTACTTGGGCACAATACGGTACGTGGTGCTGCTGGCGCAGCTATTCTCAACGCCGAGGCTTTCGTCAAGCTCGGATATCTTACATCATGATCGTTATCAAGTTTGGAGGAAGCTCGATACGCGATGCAAGCTGGATAACACGAGTACTGGATATTGCTTCAGACCGCCTTGATCAAGCTCCGGTGCTCGTTAGTTCTGCCATAGGCAAGACCACGGATCGGTTGCTTGGAATTGCAGCATCGGCAGCCGCAGGGGATCGCACCCACGCTGAGAACGAAATAACCGGGCTTGAACAGCTGCACACTGAGGCAGCAGAGCAGCTGACCTCTGGGCGTGAATACGAACGGGTTGCCAGCCGTCTGAGGTCACTCTTCAGTGAACTTCGAAGCCTCGTGAACGGGCTTGTGCTCATTAAAGAATGCACGCCGCGCACACAAGATGCCATCCTGGCATTTGGAGAGCTTCTTTCAACCACCGTTATTGCAGCGGCGGCGCGTGAACGCGGTATTGACTGCCGTTTGCTTGACAGCAGAGAGTTCATGCGTACCGATGAAACTTTCACCGAAGCGGTGCCAGACTTCGCAGCAACCGACGACTTAATTCGTCGGCTGGTACCCGCTGAATCCGGAAAACTCATTGTAGCGCAAGGATTCATTGCAGCAACCGAGAAGGGCGTAACGACTACTCTTGGGAGGGGCGGCTCTGACTGGAGCGCAACGATTATCGGCGGTGCACTCGGTGCGGACGAAGTGCAGATCTGGACCGATGTCGACGGCATTATGACGGCAGACCCACGCACTATTAATGGTGCAATGACGGTCCCTGCAATCAGTTACGAGGAGGCCGCCGAGCTGGCCTTCTTTGGTGCCAAGGTTGTACATCCTGCCACTATACAACCGGCGATTCGTCGTTGTATTCCTGTGTGGGTCAAAAACACCGGCAATCCGGCGGCGGCCGGAACCCGCATCTCCGAACTGAGCGATAGACAGGGCCTTGCCGCACTTGCTTCGAAGAAAGGTATTACCATTATCACAGTAGCCAGTTCACGAATGCTCAATGCGCATGGCTTCATGAGCCGAATCTTTTCGGTCTTTGCCGAACACCGGATCTCCGTGGACCTGGTCACAACATCTGAAGTAACCATCTCCACGACGGTGGAAGGACGGTTCGACCTTGGACATCTTATTCAAGATCTAGAGCAGTACGGCACAGTCTCGGTTGAGGCGGGAAAGGCTATTGTATCGCTGGTCGGTCGCAGCCTCTGGCGTACCGGCGGTTTCACAGCTCGTGTATTCTCGGCGCTTTCGAATATATCTGTTCGTATGATATCTCTTGGATCGTCCGACATCAACCTGTCACTTGTAGTAAACGAGAGCGATGCAGACCGTGCGGTGAGCGCGCTTCACGACGAGTTTTTCTCAGCAACTGCAAGTGTGGCTGCCGCCACGGCGTTGCCGCACAAGGACACAAAGTGATCTCCCGGCTCGAGTCGTTTATTCGACGAGTGGTAAACGAATACGAGTACGACAAAAGCTATACTGGAACAACACAGGATGTGGATTATCTTCAAGCGATGGAGGAACTGGACGCCTTTATTCGCGGAGATGAACCTCCACCGGTCGACCCGGGTGCAGGCCCGCATGCAAAATCGGCTCCGGCCTATCTCCACGCGGACTATCATGCTCTCGAGGTAGCACCTGGGGCACCTTTTCAAGAGGTGGCTGCTGCGTATAAGCAATTAGCCCACCGCTATCATCCAGATCGATGGTCCTCTGTCTCAGAAGAAAAGCTTCGCATGGCAACAGAAATCTTCACACAGATTTCGTCTTCGTTTCGCAGGATCAAAGACTACGAGACTCGACGTTAAGGCTCTTCTTTACTTGCTTCGGGGGTATCGTCCTCAACGCCATATTCACTGAGTTTGCGATGCAAGGTCTTGCGACCGATGCCCAAAACGCCAGCAGTCTTACTTTTGTTGCCATTATTTGCACTAAGGGTAGTGCGAATGATTTCCTGCTCGGCATCCGCTAAGCTTGAGCCAATCGCTATACGAATGCAGTCGTTGTCAGAGTCCTGCATTACTCCGGGCGGTAGGTCATCCGGTTGAATGATGTTACCTTTGCACATAACAACCGCACTCTCAATCGTGTTGCGCAATTCACGAATATTACCGGGCCAGGAATAGTTATACAACATGGAGCGTGCCTTGGAATCAATGCCTTCCACAGGCTTACCGTTTTCCGAAGCAAACTCTTTTATGAAGGCTGACGCCAACAGCGGAATATCCTCCTTCCGCTCGCGGAGGGGAGGTACATGGATATTTACTACATTTAGCCGATAGTACAAATCTTCACGGAATTTTCCGTTCTCTATCTCGGTTTTCAAGTCCTTGTTCGTGGCGGCAACTACACGTGCATCGACAACGATAGTATCTTCACCGCCAACTCTTTCAAAGCTTTTCTCCTGCAAGACCCGTAGGATTTTTACCTGTACATTTGGATTGATCTCCCCAATCTCATCAAGAAAAATTGTTCCCAAGTGTGCCAGCTCAAAGCGACCTCGTTTGCGTGAGACTGCCCCGGTAAACGCGCCCTTCTCATGACCAAACAACTCACTCTCCAGTAGGTTTTCGGATAAAGCAGCGCAGTGAACCTTGACTAATGGTTTCGCTTGGCGTCCGGAAAGATTGTGAATGGCATCGGCAATAAGTTCTTTGCCAACGCCACTCTCACCGGTAATCAACACCGAGGCCTTGGACGGAGCCACCTGATTAACTACCTCAAAAACCTGCTTAAGTTCGGCACTTTTCCCAATAATGTTGGAGAAGTTTCTGTGTTTGTTGAGTTCTTCTTGGAGAGCACGGTGCTGCAGCACGAGTTCTCGGGTTGAGAGGGCTCGACGTACCAGCAAGGACAACCTATCTAGATTAACGGGCTTGGTAAGGAAATCGAAGGCTCCGTCCCGCATTGCCTGGACAGCAGTTTCAATAGTTCCATGCCCGGTAAGAATAATTACCTGCACGGTGGGATACGAGTCGACCACCCGCCGAAGAAGTTCTTCACCCGAGAGACGCGGCATCCTTAGGTCAGTGATAATGAGGTCTATTTCCTCATTCTCAATGGTTTCCCAAGCCTCCTGACCATCGGCCGCGAGCAAAATATTGTGCTCATCAAGCTCAAGCGCTTTGCCAAGTCCTTCGCGGATGTTCTTTTCATCATCAACCACGAGTACGTTAAACTTCCTGCGCCGTGAAGTTTATCAGGAAAGGTGGTGTACATGATTACACGACGACTCG
>CAZQIK010000213.1:0-4330 GCA_964593085.1 uncultured Spirochaeta sp. | reverse complement strand
GGGTCAAGATTGCGATAGACGACTTTGGTAGTGGCTACTCAAACTTCCAACGTATCATCGACTTAAACATCGATTATTTAAAAATTGACGGGAGTTTAGTGAGGCACATGTGCGAAAACCCGGTATTCGAGAACTTGGTGCGCGTAATCAAGAGTTTTGCTTCCTTTTCCGGCATACCTGTGGTGGCAGAGTTTGTTGAGACCGAGGAAATGATTGCAACTCTTGCTGAAATTGGTATTGAGTATGCCCAAGGATATTATGTTGGGAAACCAGCGCGGCTGGACAACAGTAAGAGTTCTGTTGTCGCCACCGCGCCTTAATACGTATCCGGTCTCGTTCGCTACGTATTTAGTCTTCTAAAGAAAACTCATCCTTGGGTGCACCACATACTGGACACACCCAGTCTTCAGGTAGGTCGTCGAACGATGTTCCCGCAGCAATGTTGCCGTCGGGATCACCCTCGGCTGGATCATAAATGTAACCACATACGTCACAGACATACTTCTTCATGCAAACTCCTCTTCCCAAGTCTAGGTGCTAATATTCGCTACGGCCACTGAACATCGGTCAGCAACGTCAGCTTCGTTTTTGAACGCTCGTCCTCAGGATTGAGTTCAACCGCTTTCTGGAAACACTTAATTGCCTCGGTGTTGTTGTGAAGTCCGTACTGCACAACTCCAAGCATGTAGTGCACTTCGGCAAAGCTCTGGTTACCTTCTACTAGCTCTTCAAGTAGAGGCAAGGCCTGGTCATACGCTTTCTGCTTCATTTTTAGCTGAGCAAGGTAAAAATTCGCAATGTAGGACTCGGGGGACTGCTTGCGGAAGGCAGTGAATGCACCGTCGGCTGCGGTATCACGACCAAGAAAGAGGTTAATGAGCCCGACAAAATAGCTGGCCATAGCATGGCTTTCGCTACCAATCTCAGAAACGGTAGAAAAGGCTTTTAGCGCTGGCTCAAGCTTGCCCATTCGGTAGTAACATACACCAAGTTTGTAATATGCTACCCCAAGCTTAGGGTTAATTTCTACCGCACGTTCATATGCCTCAACTGAGTCGTCTAAGTTGCCAAGCGAGTACAGAATATTCCCTCGCAGTAATTGAACAAATCCATCATTAGGATTGTGCTTAGCAAGCTCCGAAAAAGCCGTGTTGGCTTTGCTCCAGTCGCCAGCAAGATAAAAAGACATTGCCTCAGCATACTGTGGATCGTCATTATTCCACGCCATGGGTCACTCCTCGGTATAGTTGCATTTAGTTACGTACAAGATTGCTTGAGTGTAATACGCATGACTTTGATTGGCAAGGCACAAGGCGCTACATCTGAGCTCATTGTTGTTCACTCTGGGGCCAGTTGCGCATTCTAAGGCCAGGTGATCACCCTGAGCCCAACATCGACCGCGGATTCAGCAGTTCGGCTAAGCGCTCTTCGGGAAGCACCCTTTCCTCCGACGCCACTTCACGAATTGTCCTTCGCTCTTTATACGCCTTGTAAGCCAGTTGAGAAGCCCGATCATACCCAATCTCATTAGCAAGCGGGGTCACCAACGCAAGACTCCATTCAATCCAGTATTCACAACGCCCGACATCCGCCTTTATGCCGTCTACACACCGCTCTGCCGACGCTCTACAGCATGCCGCAAGCAGTTCCAGAGATGACTGTGTTTCGTACGCAATGAGTGGGTGCATCATGTTAAGCTCAAGCGGGCCATGAGAGCCTGCAATGCTCACCGCGGCTACTTTACCCGCAAGTTGAGCAGCAACCTGGATTACCATCTCCGGGATAACCGGATTTACCTTCCCCGGCATGATTGAACTTCCCGGCTGCAGCGATGGTAGCTCTATCTCTCCAAGGCCTGCGCGCGGGCCGCCTGCAAGCAAACGCAGATCATTGCCGATCTTCATGAGACTTACCGCCACCACGTTCACGGCTCCCATCAGTTCCACTTGAGCATCACGCGCTGCAATGGCTTCAAAGCGATTGTCAGCAGCTTTAAAGGGAAAGCCGGTGTCTGCCGCTATGCCAGCTATAGCAGCGTCGGCAAAACCAGGCGCACAGTTAATACCTGTACCCACCGCGGTGCCCCCAAGTGCCAACTCTTCGAGCGAGACACTACATGCGGCAAGTCGCCGTGCCCCCTTTCTTAGCTGCGTCGCGTATCCAGAGAACTCCTGCCCCAAGGTCATAGGTACAGCGTCTTGCAGATGCGTGCGGCCTAATTTCACAACTTCCTGGAATTCCTGAGCCTTGTTTTCAAAACTGAGTGCCAGTTCATGAACCGCGGCTACCGTGTCTTCAAGTCCGACACGGTTCGCAATGTGCACTGCAGTGGGTATGACGTCGTTGGAGGACTGACCACGGTTAACATGGTCGTTTGGATGTACCGGATCACGTGTGCCCAGCGGCTTTCCAAGGATCTCGTTGGCCCGGTTTGCTAGTACTTCATTGGTGTTCATGTTCCAGGATGTACCGGAGCCGGTCTGGAATACATCAATGGGAAAGTGTTCGTCCCAATGACCGGCGCTCATTTCGTCGGCTGCTTGAACGATAGCGTCGGCACGTTCCTTATCCAGAATGCCGAGCTCGCAGTTGGCACGGGCGGCATTGCGCTTAATGGTTGCTAATGCACGGATAAGTTGCTGCGGGATACGCAAAGGTGATATTCCAAAGTTCTTTACCGCTCGTTGGGTTTGCGCTCCCCAGTATTTGCCCGGTGCTATATCGACCTCTCCCATTGAGTCGGACTCGGTACGATAAACTTCGCTCATACATCGTGCTCCTGTGTGCCCCAGATTTGTCCCAGGGTATGTCCCGGAATGTGCCCCGGAGTTACTTTGTGTGCTGAGAAAATAAAAACTACAGCCGCCAGAGACAACTATACCCGACTCAAAGGTGACACGACCATAGGTTGGGCGTTATACTGCCACGTAAATCCGCAATTCAACGAAAGCAGAGGAGCAGAATATATGGCGCACATTGGAATTGTAGGCGGCGGTAACCTGGGAGCCAACACAGCCTTCTTTTTGGGGGAACGCTCGGTTGCGGACGTCCTCATGTACGATAACCGTGAAGGACTTTCCACCGGGAAATCGCTGGATCTTATGGAGGCGGCACCGGTACGCCGGTATCGGGTTGGTATTCGAGGCACAGACGATCCAAACGATCTAAAAGCCTGCAAAGTTGTCATTATTGCCGCCGGTGAGGTGCGCCGCCCGGGAGAGCAACGCAGTGATTTGTTTGCACGTAATAAAGACATCGCCATGGAGTACGCCGAGCTGCTCTCAGGTAGCAAAGCGGTTGTAATTATAGCAACCGAACCTGGTGACGCTCTCACGGCACTCTTTGCCCAGAAGTCGGGACTCCCTCCCGAAAGAGTCATTGGAGTCGGGACCGGATTAGATCGTAGTAGATTGCGATATCTCATTTCCGAGGAGACCGGTCTTTTATCGGAGGACATTAATGCCGCTGTAATTGGTAGCCATGACGAACACATGGTTCCCCTACGGCGCTACACACGAGTTGCTGGAGTTCCAATAGATGTGTTGGTTGGCCTTGAACGCTGGGAAGAACTTGTAGCCCAACTGCGGGCGGCGGGGGACCGAATCATAGGTCTCTCACAGCGTTCCAGTGCGTTTTACGGACCAGCCGATGCATTGGCCGAGCTTGCCGAGGCAGTGGTACGGGATCAACGCCGAATACTACCGGTATCAACCTTGCTGAACGGTCATTATGGACTCAAGGATACGGCGGTCAGTCTGCCAGCCATAATTGGCGCGCAAGGAGTTGTTAAAATGCTTAGTCCGGAGCTCGACGAACAAGAGAAGGCCCTGCTACAGGCCGGTGCCCAGGGTGTCGCAGCCACCCTCGCAAGCTAATTCGGCATCAGGAGGAACCACACATGCGAAAAATTTCAATTATTGGGGCCGGAAATGTTGGCGCAACTACTGCGTACTATCTGGCAAAATCAGGTATTGCAGATGTAGTTATGGTCGATGTCGTAGAGGGCATGCCACAGAGCAAGGCGCTAGATTTTCAACATGCGGGGCCAATAGAGGGGTTCCGTTGTACCATAACAGGGACAAATAATTACGCAGACATTAAAGACTCGGACGTAGTAGTGCATACAGCTGGCATTCCGCTAAAACCTGGCATGGACCGAATGGACCTGCTTAAGACTAATGTAGGCATTGCCAAAGATGCCGCCGAGGCTATTCGCACCTACGCACCGGACTCGGTAGTTATAGCAGTGGCCAACCCCTTAGATGTGATTGCTATGGCCCTGAGATCGGAAGAGCGTCGTGTAGGGAAAGAGTGTAGATCTCGGTGGTCG
>CAZQIK010000212.1:0-4334 GCA_964593085.1 uncultured Spirochaeta sp. | reverse complement strand
AGATAAAATTAAGCCTATTTAGCCGCGCACCGGAGGCGCTGGACTCTGGGCATGTGTTTGGAATATTCTGAGCCGGTGGAAGATGTGAAGCAAATTCAGCGGATCGGCGTGTATTGTGCGTCGAGCTTCGGCGCAAATCCAAGTTTTTTGCGCGGTGCACAGGAGCTTGGCACCCTGCTCGGTGAGCGAGGCATTACTGTGGTGTACGGGGGCGCGCAGGTCGGTCTTATGGGCGCGGTTGCCGACGCGGCACTTGCCAAAGGTGGCAATGTAATTGGAGTGATTCCGGAAAGCATGATACAGCATGAGCTTGCTCATACCGGACTACAAGACTTGCGGACGGTGGCGTCTATGCATGAACGCAAGGCAGTGATGGCGGAGCTTTCCGATGCCTTTCTGGCGCTGCCGGGTGGTTACGGCACCATGGATGAGACCTTCGAGATACTCACCTGGGCTCAACTGGGGCTGCATCACAAACCATGTGTTTTGTGCAATCTTGATGGCTACTACGACCCCCTTCTCAGCTATCTAGATAGCATGGTGGTTAACGGCCTCGTGCGTCCTGCTCATAGAGATCTTGCTATGGCGGCATCGAATCCAGCTGCAGCTATTGAGCTGCTTGAGCAGGCGCTTAATTCGGTAAGCTCTGCTGTTACGAAATGGGACGAATGATTCAGCTAAGTAGATGCTGAAATTCGTCCTCCGGAAGTAGCCCGCCGCCGGTGAGCCATACCACCTCCGCTGCCGGAGTGCGTAGCCCTTTGAGTTGGGCTCGACGAGCAGGGCCGCCCAGTGCTGCCGCTGCCGATAGTTCCAAACGCAAACTATCCGAGGTGTACATTTGGCTGAGGTATGCTCTCATTGTGTCATCGCTTTCGGTATAGAGCCCGGAACACAAAGCGCCGATAATTGGACGGGCAAGCACCGACGCGCTTCCAACCGCAAGCCCGTCTGCATCGGTAGCGAGCGTTAACCCGTACTCGCTCACATGCAGACTCTCATACCTTCCTTCCAAGACAGCCAGTAACAGTGCCGGCGCTTGTGTCGGTTCAACGGTGTAACTCTCTACCGCATGAGCGCCGAACTCCAGTGCTAAGCCGTATGAAATTCCCGCCGGGCCGCCGCCAACTCCACACGGAAGATAGACACAGAGAGGATGGTCGGCAGAGGGGTATATTCCTTGTTCAGCAAGTTGCTGTCGTAGTGGGACCGCCGCAGCTGCGTAGCCGTACAGTAGGCGGGTGGAGTTCTCGTCGTCAACGAAGTAACTCCGAGGCGAGGCTGCGGAAGCGTCACGGCCAGCGCGCACGGCAGCGGAGAAGTCCCCGTCGTGTTCTACGACCGTTGCACCGTGCGAGCGTAAAAGATCCTTCTTCCATTGTTTTGCGTCGCGGGACATATGTATAACCGCATGAAACCCCAGCGCGCGTGCCGCTATTCCAATTGAGAGCCCAAGATTGCCGGTGGAGCCAACACATATCTCGTGTTTGGCAAAGTGTTGGCGCACCTTGCGTCCGGCAAGCGGCAGCAGATCCGTGTCGGGCGTAATAAGCTCTTCCGCTAGAGCGATCTCCTCTGCATGGCATAACACCTCATGAATGCCGCCTCGGGCCTTAATTGAGCCAGCGATAGGGAGCTCTCCGTCGCACTTTGCAAGCACCGGCTCAAAACCCGTGAGTGCCCGCAGCGGCGACTCTATACGTCCGGGGCTCCCGGCGAAAGAAGCCTCGGGAAAGAGGTGGGCCACCAGCCCTTGTGCACGTCTCATGCGGTTTGCGGCATCCACCGGGCCGTCGGGACTTATTCCTACTTCTCTGCCCTTTGGTCCAAGTACAAGCTGCGCGTGAGGATGATTGCGGAAAAAAACAGGTTCGGCTCGCCGGATACTTTCGATCAGCTTCCGGTGCGCGACACGATTGTTCATACTGGTTGCCACTCCTATTTTATAGGTGTTCTTTCTATCCATTGACCGCTGACTGCTTTGCTCTCTATACTCCAAAGATACCATGTCTACCCCAGATCAAGAACAACAACCAAACGAAATATCTCTGGAATCAAGTGAGACCACCGGCGCCGCTCCAAAAGACGGATCGAACGCAAAAACCGGAATCTCGGGACGAAAGATCTTTTTTCTGCATCCGCCTACATGGATCAGTGAGGAGCTCGTCTACGGTATGATCAAGGCCGGGTACAAGGCGTACACCACTGAAGAGTCGCGAGGATTGCGTAAACTTGTATCGCTGTACCCGGGTTCACTGCTTTTTGCAAATGTGGATAAAGGACCTAAAGGTTTTGATTGGTTGAAGACGCTGGGGTCTATGAACGACCTTTTTAAAGAAAAAGATATACGGCTGGGAATTCTCTCGGAGGACAACCGTAAAGATACCATAAAACGTTATCTGAGCGAGGTTTCTGCTCCTTGTGGGTACATCGTCATGAATGGCGCGCAGAAAGAGATTGCCTCACGAATCACGACTCAGGTGGCGCGGCACAAAGCCCGCGGTCGGCGCACACAGGTGCGTGCCCGGTGCTTCGACAACAACGCTACGGTCAATGTTAAGCACGGCGGAGAAAATCATGCAGGCCGTGTGCTTGATATTAGCGGTGCGGGTGCAGCGTGTGTTATTCCCAGTCTTGATGAGCTCATGCGCAAAGACGACTGGATTAGCGATGTACAATTCAAGCTCAACTCACGCATCTGCACGCTTGCTGGCAAGGTGGTAGGGGTGCGGACTGAGTCGGAGAAAACCTTCGTGCTGCTGTTTGACGAAGCTCGCAGTGACTCGGTTGAGGAGAAAATCTATGCTTTTGTCATGGAAACTATACAGCGCAACTTTGAACGCTCACTGACATGAAGAACATGAGGCTCGGTCGTCTCTTTATCGAGCTTTTACAGAGTGAGGTCGTGTTTTTAGAGAAGTGGATGGTGAAAAGGTTTGGTCGTGAAAAAAGAGATCGATAGGGTGTGCAGCCCTACTACGGCACTACACACCACATTTCAGATAGAATGCTTTAACCGTCGTCTCCAATAGCGTCGACCGGGCATACTCCCTGCGCATCCAGCGCGGCTTCGCGTTCAGCGTCGTCCTCAGGTTGCTTAAACACATAAGCAACGCTACCGGAATCGTCCATCGCGTAGTGGTCCGGATCGGTTTGGGCACAGGCCTCACATCCAATACAGTTGGAATCGACATAAAAAGGGCCGGGTACATTTCCCGATACTTTTGCGTTTTTGTCTGCCATAATTGATCTCCTTGATCGTTAGTCTTATCGGCAATATACTACCACGGTTGGCGAACCGGAAACAAGGAATTCGAAAGGAAGGATCTGCATGCTACGGTTTCCTGCGCTTGGTATGGCGGCAATCCTCTTCCTCTCAAGCACTTTGTGTCCGCCGTCCGCTGTTGGCAAAGCGCCGGTTGCTGCCAGCGAACCGTTGTATGGTAGCGAGCATCCGCTGGTTCAGAGCATTGAACTGCTGTATTCTCGTTCTAATCTTGCTTTTCCAACCGCGACCTACCCAGTATCACGTAGTGAACTGTATTCGGCCGCTCAGAGGCTTAAAAAGAACGCACAGAGTTTTGCCGAGCGTGATCGTGTGGAGGCATTTCTTGTTCGTCTTGGATATGCGCCCGATGCGTATCACTATGAACTCTCAACGAATCTGGTGGCACAGGCGTATTTACCTGATGGACTCAGATATGACGACTACGCCGATTTGTCGGCAAAAGGCAACTCGGTTGCCACGATGCAGGCAGGGGCGGTGCGCGATGCGGCCGCAACACTCTTTGTGCGGGCGGAGCTAGGCCGCGAGTTTGCAGCCATTACCGACGACAGGCCGTACACGAATCTGCCAATTTATGAGAACGGTATTCCCTTTGTTGGAGAGTATACCGAGGTCATGGCCGCCTATTTACATTACGAGCTAGGCGATGCTGAAATTGTCCTTGGCCGCGCCCCCTTTTTTGTTGGTCCCTCTCCTTTCTCCTCGTTGCATGTTGCACAGGAGGTTCCATTCTTAGATGCCGTTCGGCTGAGCTTGCCCTTTGGTGCGGTGCGCTTTCATTGGTTATCTGCTACGCTCGAGAATCGGCGTGCGCGCGGTGAGCCCGAACGTGGAGAACTACCCATTGGGTATGACTATGGCCGCAACATTATTTTGTACAATTTACAGCGAGTTGAGTTTGCGCATAAACGGATGAGGGCTGGGCTGGGCGTGCAGGCCATTACCGCTCGACGTGACAACATGTTTCTCTTGTCAGATTTGTTCGCGGCCGCCTCCGGTCTGTACTCGGAGTCGCCAGCTAGTAATCTAAGTGTTGTTGGAGACGTGT
>CAZQIK010000211.1:0-4335 GCA_964593085.1 uncultured Spirochaeta sp. | reverse complement strand
GCCTACAACCCAGGTATTGGTTGGAAAATAGGTAATGGAGAGGAGTACGACGACGCCGAGATACAAGACGAGATTGAAAGCAAGGCGCTGTATAACCTGCTTGAGCAGGAAATTGTTCCGACGTACTATGATCGTGGCCGCGACACCTTGCCACGCGAGTGGATTAAGATGATGAAGTCCTCGATGCAAGAAGTTGGTGCACAGTTTTCATCTATCCGCATGCTTCGCGAATATGCTGAAAAGTTTTATATTCCGGCCCTGGAGAACTACAACCGCATCTCAGCCGACGACTACGCAGCAGCAAAACGCGTAACCGGTCTAACCGCCCGCCTTGAAAAGGAGTGGCCACATACCCGCATAAAGGAGATACAGCGTAAGCATGGCTCGGCGCTGAACGTAGGTGATCAGCTGACAACCGAGGCTCTTGTCGAGCTCGGCAAACTGCAGCCCGAAGACGTGAAGGTGGAGCTCTACTACGGAAAGATTGGGTCCCAGGGCGAGATTGAAAACCCCTCGCGAATTGAAATGAACATGGCCAAGAAAGAAGGCGATGCATATCGCTATAAAATTGCGGCCTCCATAACCGAAGCTGGCCAGCAAGGTTACGCAGTTCGGATACTCCCCAAATCCGACGACCTTATTCATGAGTTTCTGCCGGGGATGGTTCGTTGGAGTTAATTCCGTATGCATAACGAAGTTCATGCATGCACGAACAGGGGCAGTCGCAAACGCGGCTGCCTTTTTTGATATGATAGGGCAAGGCCGGGACGGGGCTATGCAATAGGCAGAAAGGGATCAAGTGCAACAAAGAGCACAACGAAGACGAGTGAAGGCAAAAAATTCGCAGTTCTTATTTCTTTTAAAGCCAGCAAGTTGAGTCCAATCATGATGACGAGCGTACCTCCGACACCGGTAAGTTCCGACAAGACAAGCTCACTAACCAAAGGGCGCAGCTGCACCGACAACAATGTCAACGCTCCTTGGTAAAGAAAAACCGACAGTGCTGAGAAGGCAACGCCAATGCCCATGGCCCCTGCCAATAAGATCGACATGAATCCGTCCATGACCGACTTAGTGAAGAGTAGCTGGTAATCGCCGTCCACACCTGCCCGAAACGCCCCAATTATGGCCATGGCGCCTACGCAGTAGAGAACCGAGGAAGTGAGAAAACCAGCGGCAAACTGCCCCTCACCTGCGCCCGAAACGAAACGTCGTCGCAGAAACTCACCAAAGCCTAAAATCCGGTTTTCGATCCCCACGCGCTCACCCAAAATACCACCCAGTACCAAAGACAGTGCCAGATACAGAATTCGTTGAGACTCAAGCGCCATCCCCACACCGATGACCAGCGCCACAAGTCCGGTACCGGTGAAGACTACTCCGCGTAATCCTTCGTGAATGTGCTTATGAAACACAAGCCCAATGATAGACCCAACAAGTATCGCAACGGTGTTCACAATTGTTCCAAGCATGCGCGGATTCTACCCGTCTAAATGACTCTCGACAAGTCCGGCTTGATATTTACAACCGGCACATGCTACCGTTTCTGTAAGGGAGCACACCATGAAACAGCCGTTGTTCGTTGCCATTACCGCAATTCTCCTGTTTGGACTCATTGGCTGTCAAACGCCACCGGCACCGGAAGAGATCCCCGAAGACCTTACGCCAATGGAGTTTTTCCGCCGAGGGCAGGAGGCTACAAACGCCCGCAGATGGGAGACCGCCCTCACCTATTACGAGGTTTTTTTAGAACGTCACCCAGACGACCTGCATTACGGCCCAGCTGCCGAGTACGAGATTGCCTTCATTTACTACAAACGCGGCGACTACAGCGTTGCCGAACGCAAGTTCGAGGACCTTTTGGCGCGGTATGACTCCTCGGAGTCGGATGAAATGCCAGACTGGCCTCGGATTCTCTCGGAGAAAATCTTGTATGAAATTATTCCGGAGGAGACCGGTACTCCCGCCGTCACTCCAGAGTAGAAAAAAAGCAGATCTCAGCCCTACCTTCGATACGCGGTTCTTACTCTACCGTAACGCTTTTTGCAAGATTTCGCGGCTGGTCTACATCGCGGCCAAGAGCGATTGCGGTATAATATGCAAACATTTGCAACGGCACCATCATCAGGTAGGGGTACATTAACTCGTGAGCCGAGGGAACCGCGAAATAGTCGTCGGCAATATCCATAACCTCGATGTCACCCTCCACGCAGAGTGCAATAACCGGTCCTCGGCGCGCCTTAACTTCTTTCATGTTGGAAATTACTTTCTCACGCAGTGAGTCGTTAGTGACAATAAAAACGCTGGGAGTTTGCTCATTAATGAGTGCAATTGGCCCATGTTTAATCTCGGCCGCGCTGTAACCTTCAGCATGTATATAGGAAACTTCCTTGAGCTTTAGCGCGCCTTCAAGGGCGACAGGATAGTTCAACCCACGGCCAAGAAACAACAGGTTGGTGCAGTGTGCATACTTGTCAGCAAGTTCAGCCAGTTTGTCCGACCGAGCAAGAATACTGTCAACCTGCTCCGGAACGGACTCCATAGCTCGAATGAACTTGGTACCTTCTTCAAAGGACATATGTCGCATGCGCGCCATAATGAGGGTGAAGATGTAAAAGGCGGTGAGCTGGCTAGTAAATGCCTTGGTCGAGGCAACGGCAATTTCTGGGCCGGAGTGAATGTACACCCCTCCATCGCTCTCGCGTGGAATGGTGGCGCCAACCGCGTTACAAATCCCAAGTACCCGCGCACCCTTACGCTGCAACTCTCGCATGGCATACAGCGTGTCCGCAGTCTCTCCGGACTGTGAAACGGCAAAATACAGCGTGTTGCGCTCCACGACCGCGTTGC
This sequence comes from uncultured Spirochaeta sp., assembly GCA_964593085.1. Taxonomy (GTDB): domain Bacteria; phylum Spirochaetota; class Spirochaetia; order DSM-27196; family SLAA01; genus SLAA01. Next base: position 1,485 of record CAZQIK010000211.1, on the reverse strand, counting down.
GATACCTCACCTCGGAGGCAAGCTCGGCGACGCAGGGAATACGGCCAATTGACTCAATGAGGTACGCCGCCACCATTGCAGCGTAGTACGAGGTTCCGGCACCAATAATCTTAACCCGTTCAACTTCTAGTAGCTCTTTGGAGCTGAGGTTCAATCCACCAAGGTGGCCAGTAGCGTATTCATGGCTTAGCCGCCCTTGCATTGCCCGTTTTATGGAACTTGCTTGTTCAAGAATCTCTTTCTGCATGAAGTGGGTATAGCCGTCCTTTTCAATTTCGGCCAGCTCCCAGCTAATGAACTCAATTTTTTTATCTATAGGTCGGTCGGTCAGGTCGGTGGTATGGTAACTGTCCGAGGTAATTGTAACTACCTCGTGGTCCTCTATGTACACTACCTGTTTCGTGTGCGCAACAATGGCAGTTACATCCGAAGCCAGGAACATCTCGTCATCACCAATTCCCAGAACCAGCGGCGAGCCGTTGCGAGCGCCAACAACGCGGTCGGGTTCGTCGGCATGGACGGCAACAATACCGTAGGTTCCGGTAAGGAGTTGCACGGCCTGTTTAATGGCAGCCTCAATGTCTCCCTCGTACAGACTGTCAAGAAGGTGCACTATGACCTCGCTATCGGTCTCGCTGAGAAAGATATACCCGTCTTCGGTCAATTTCTCGCGTAGGCTTTCATGATTCTCTACGATGCCGTTGTGTGCAATAGCTATTTTGCCAGCTCGATTGATGTGGGGGTGTGCATTGACGTCGGTAACCTCGCCGTGTGTTGCCCAGCGAGTGTGCCCAATTCCGTAGTGGCCTGCCACGTTTTCCGGCAAAACAGAGCTCAGCGCCGCCAGCTTACCCTCCTTTTTGTGAAGATCAAGCCGCCCGCTCTCGGCTACGCAGATCCCGGCAGAGTCATACCCGCGATATTCTAAGCGCCTGAGTCCTTCAACCAGAATGGGAGCTGCAGGTTTGGGCCCGCAGTAACCTATAATTCCACACATCTATCAACCCCCCATTCGCTCGCCGAGCGCAGCTAGCTTTCGTTTATCTTTCAGTCGGATTGCATTCCCATTGACGGTTACTACCCCGCCCTCGGCAAGTTGCGAGAGGGCCTCACCTACGGTCGCGCCGTCAACGTCTAAGTTTCCGGCTATGTCCTTGGTAACTTGATCAAGCGAGAGGTATTGCTCGTCCTCTGGTTTCTCATTAAAGCGATAGTATAAGCTCAGAGCAATTGATGCCCGCACGTTACGACGAACAAGGTCTTGTATAAGCCCGTTAGAGTGCTGCAGGCGTTTACAGAGCTTATCGATTACGTTCATAGCAATTTTTGCGTTTTTTTCTATCATGCTTTCGAAACCCTGTCGGTCGAAGGACAAAAGTTGCACCTCATCTACAGCGGTTGCGGTAGCAGCGCGCTTCTCCCGCGTGACAATTGCCATTTCACCAAAGAAATCACCCTTAACCAGCTCCGCCAGCGTGTGCTGCC